>DATDNG010000370.1:0-9149 GCA_036518375.1 Nitrososphaeraceae archaeon
GGAAAACATATAATTTATATTCTTTTTGCAGGGAAGAGATGACATCCTCATGAGCCTTTGTCATTGGATTCAAGTGTCCAAGGTAGATGGCAGCAGCAGCATTTCTTCCCAATTTTTAAATCAAAAATAGCGATTTACAGATAACAAAAAGTATCGGAGAGCCCTTATGAGCTTCTCTTTATTTCGATTTCAATTGTAGATACGTTTCGTGTCCTGCCATCCTCTGACTGAACAGTTTCGGAGCCAATTCTTACATCATCTATCTTATAACCTGCATTCTCCATTCTCTTTAGGATGATCTGGGAAACGTCTACTGCTCTTCCGATGCTCAAACCTCTTGCCTTAATTGTCACCGAAGGCTGGTTGGCCAGTTGAATGAGTGTCGATGTGACGTATGCCATAAGAGGTTTCTTTCCTATGTATATTGCGTCATGAGTTCCTTCTTTCTGTACTTGTTGATTCTGTTGTGGTTGTGCTTCCGACATTGGAGATGTAAATGCTTTAGGATAATTTAAATCTAGAAGATGGTTAAACAACGGCTCGTGACTTTCTGTAGGTTTCTACCTGCCCATCAATTAGGTCTGGATGCCAGAGATGGAACCTTAAATATTCCCGAGAATCACAAAAGGAGCCTCACGGATACATGAATTTTGGAGAGGTACTTCTATTCTATTAGCATTTAATGATATTTTAACGTAGCCTATCATTGAGATTTGATTTGGTGGGGTCGGCCGGATTTGAACCGGCGGCCTCCAGCGCCCGAGGCTGGCATCATACCAAACTAGACAACGACCCCTGCCTAGTTAAAATCTTATGATGCGCATGTATATGAAATATTTGTAGCCCATTACGCCTCTTATTACATATACCTCTGGGTCCATGGTCTAATTCTTCTACTCTTAATCTTAATGAAATTTCTCGATATCTAGCAAGGTGAAAATTTCTGTGCAATGGTATTTGCAAGCAGCTTAATATGCCCTAAAATATTGACTTCTAATATCAAAACAAGAACAACAATCAAGAAACAACTGATACAAAAAGATGTATACGTCTATGTATTTATGGGAGAAGAATATGCCTTTATAGAAGAAAGTCTAAAAGGATCTTTTTTATACTGAACATAAGAATATAATATGAATTCCGTAGTTAAAGTTGGTGCCACAAAAGAGAGGAAAATTAGGATCGATTCAAATCAATCAACAAGTTTCCTTTGGGAAGGTGAGAATGTCTTTTCAACGCCTTCAATGATCTCTGAAATGGAAGAAACTTGTCGGCTCCTTCTTAAGGAGCAATTTATAACTGATGCAGAATGGGATTCTGTGGGAACATTTGTGGAAATAAGGCACTTGGCTGCAACACCTATTGGAGCAGAAGTGCTTCTCAAAGCTAATGTTATTTTAGTAAATGGGAAACGAGTTATGTTTAATGTTGAGGCATCTGACAGAATAGAGAAGATTGGAGAGGGAAGGCATGAAAGATTCATAATCAATATACCTAAGTTCAGAGATAGGTTCATTGCAAAGCAGAAACAATTAGCGATAAAAAATCCCGTGTAAAACTATAAAAGAGGCATAAGAAAAGATGTAATATTCTACTAGGTGATATGTGAAATGGCATCAGTTCAAACTACCGCTGGCGGAATGCCAGTATTAATTTTAAAAGAAGGAACTAAAGAAAGCAAGGGCAAGGATGCCCAAAAAAACAATGTTACCGCTGCTAAGCTGATTGCAGAAATTGTAAAGACTAGTCTTGGTCCACGTGGTATGGATAAAATGCTAGTTGACAGTCTGGGTGACGTTACAATTACAAATGATGGAGCAACAATCTTGAAGGAAATTGATGTTCAGCATCCAGCAGCCAAAATGATGGTTGAAGTAGCCAAGTCAGTAGACAATGAAGTTGGTGATGGAACAACATCTTCTGTTGTTTTTACAGGTGCATTGCTAGCAAGAGCTGAAGAGTTAATCGGCAAAGACGTTCATCCATCAGTAATTGTAGATGGCTATACAGCTGCATCTGAACAAGCACTCAAAATATTGCAAAAAATTGCAGTCAAAGTAGACGTAAATGATAAGCAACAATTGCAGAAGATTGCCCGAACAAGTATGGATTCTAAACTAGTTTCCGACGATAGCCCTACTTTAAGCCAAATAGTCGTTGATGCTACAAGACAAGTATCTGAAAAGATCGGAGATAATGAAGGTTTGAAGGTCGATCTAGACAATATAAAGGTCGAAAAGAAAGCAGGAGGATCTATGGGTGATACAAAATTGATCAAAGGTATCGTACTTGACAAGGAAGTTGTTCATGCAGGTATGCCAAAGAGAGTTGATGGAGCTCGGATAGCATTACTAAATTCTGCTCTTGAGATCGAGAAGACCGAAATGAGCGCTGAAATACGTATCAATGACCCCCAACAGATGCAAATGTTTCTGGATGAGGAGAACAAGATGCTCAGGTCTATGGTTGATAAGGTTATATCAGCAGGCGCCAATGTGGTATTATGTCAGAAGGGTATTGATGACATTGCACAGCACTATTTTGCAAAAGAGGGCGTCCTAGTGGTACGGCGTGTAAAGGAAAGTGATATGTTCAAATTATCAAAAGCAACTGGAGCCAGACTAGTAAATAATCTAGATGATCTAACTGATAAAGACCTCGGTTCTGCCGAATTAGTGGAAGAACGCAAGGTAGAGACAGACAAATGGGTATTCATTGAAGGTTGCAAGAATCCGAAAGCGGTTACTATTCTTATAAGAGGTGGATCACAGAGAGTAGTTGATGAAGCTGATCGTTCTGTACATGATGCCTTAATGGTAACAAAAGATGTCCTCGAAAGGCCTGAAATAGTTGCCGGAGGTGGATCTACAGAAGCATATATTGCAAATGAATTGAAGCAATGGTCAGGCAACTTAGAGGGGAGAGCACAATTGGCGGTTCAAAAATTTGCCGAAGCGCTTGATTCTATTCCACTGGGTCTAGCAGAAAACGCAGGTATGGACCCAATAGATATTATGACAGAATTAAGAGCAAAGCAGAGCAAAGGTTCAAAATGGACTGGTATCGACGTTAGAAACACAATAGTTGCTGACATGTTCAAGCAGAATGTACTGGAGCCAGTCGTTGTCAAGGAACAAATTATAAAATCTGCTACTGAGGCCGCTTCTATGCTCCTGCGAATAGATGATGTAATAGCATCAAGCAAATCCAAAACACCTTCTCCTCCAGGCGGGGGCGGAATGCCACCTGGCGGCATGGGCGGAATGGATATGGAGTAAATCTTTCTTTAAATCCTTCTTCCTTTTTCTAGAGAAATTGCCTGCATTAAATTACATATTATGACTAATACGAGTATAAACACTGAAGTGTGCGTTTATTTGATTTGATGTTTCATTAATCCTAGTCCTTGTATTGCAGTCATCAATACGAATATGTGCATTGATTTATCTGATTTTCTTTCAAGTGCGGTTTGCCATAGACCGCTTGCTCTTTGTTTACATTTTGCAGTATGGACATGCACAGATTGTATTTTTGGTTAATGGTAAGCGACAAAAGAACACTCTATTAGGAACCTCTATCTAGTTATAAGAATGAAGTTCATAGATTGGTTCCCCTATTATCAGAGCATCAGGTTACAATTTGGCTATAGTACGCAGAAGGACCAGGAAGCAGCAAATATACTATCTAGAATGATCAAGAGAAAAGCCTTAGATACAAATGTACTGCAAAACAAAATTGCAGGAAACCCGGTAATGGTTATAGGATCTGGACCTGGTTTGGAAAGGAACATCAAATTTATAAAACGGAATACCAAGTTTGTAAAGATAGTTGCAAATGGTGCAGCGCAAGCTCTAATTGAAAGAAACATAAAACCGAATATCGTTGTTACAGATTTGGACAGTAACCCATCTTTTTTACAAAAGGCAGAGAAAATGGGATCAACGATGGTTGTTCACGCCCATGGGGATAATATTAACAGATTGAAGAAACTAGTGCCAAAATTTAAGCATCTTATCGGATCTACACAGGTGATGCCAGTTCAGAATGTATATAACTTTGGAGGTTTTACTGACGGAGATAGATGTGTTTTTTTGGCAGAGGAATTTGGAGCCAGAGAAATCGTTCTTGTAGGAATGGAATTGGGTGATCGCGTTGGCAGATATTCAAAAGAGGCAATAGTCGACATAGAGTTAAAAAAGAAAAAAATGAAAGCTGGTAAACGCCTGTTGGAAATGCTTGCGAAACAGTCTCGTTCGCAACTTTTCGATACATCTAAAAGACCGATTAAAGGATTCACCCACTTTCTAATCAACGGCGATGATGAACTAGAATGAGAGACAATATTGACTACCAAGTAAGAATAACTAAGTGAGTCAAATTTGAAGAAAGTAGTATTAATTAATTAATTAATAACATATTACCGTTCCACTAAAAGTATGTGTTTTCCTCATCAGAAATAGATGCTTGTTTTTTACGTTCTCTATTATCTTTTTTATGCAATCTGAAAAATTATTATATCATTTTATATAAAGATGGACTACAAATGTCCAACTATTCAGAAGATGATGTCAGAAGCGCTGCTGAAATACGTGAATGGCTCATCAAACAAATTTCTGACAAACAAGATGAAGTTGAAAGATTACGTATTATTCTTTCGCTTATTGACAGTCTTCTAAAACAAAGTAGCTTTAAAGCTGCCTCTACTCTTGGTTCTTCATATGGTAGGGCATCAATAGCTCAAACTTCCCATACCACAAAAATTTCAACTCCTCTAAAAGAGGAAAACTTGACAATTGCTAGCAATGACATCCCGGAAACTTTTTCAAGTGAGAATGGACAAACTGATTTAGCAGAAGCCATAGAAACTAGGCCATTAAAACGACTCAAAGACAATTTGTTACTAGCAAATGCCGAAATATCTCCAAGCACTGTCGAAATTTATCCTGTGGAAGGAATCAATCTAAATGTTAATACTCCTCCTTTCAAGTCATTTTTCTTAAATAGGATTTTGGAAGGTATGAAAACGAAGGACATGGAAAAAATAAATCATAGCCAAATTAAAGAATCAGAATCATTAAATTATCAGGTCGAAGAAGATAGTAATGGTTTAATTAAAAGAATTGTTATAAACAATTACAGAGAAAATGAAAGACTCGTTGAGATATTTAATACGTCTACTTGGGTTTTTACAAGAATGATTGAGAAAATTGGCAGATAAGATGACGGCATGGACAAAATAATAGTCTTGGATTTTGGTTCTCAGTATAGCCATTTAATATGCAGAAGGATACGTGAAGGAAATGTATATTGTGAACTTTTACCATATAATACAACATCTAGAATAATTAAAGAGATAGACCCAAAGGGAATAATTTTCTCTGGAGGGCCTGCAAGTGTTTATTTAAAAGATTCACCTAAACCTGATCTGGATATCTTCAAACTAGGATACCCAATTTTAGGAATTTGTTATGGTCATCAATTAATTGTAGATTTTTTTGGGGGCAGAATCAAGAGAGCTACAAGTAGGGAGTATGGTCGTGCTGATTTGATTATTGATGACAAATCCGATCTGTTTAGCCATATTGACAATACAATAAAATGTTGGATGAGCCATGGTGATGCCGCAGAGAAAATACCTAAAGGATTCAAAATATTAGGCCATACAAATAATTCGTTCTCAGCTGCAATAGGTAATCAGGAGAGAAAATTCTATGGCATTCAATTTCATCCCGAGGTGATTCACACAGACAAAGGGATTGAGATCTTGAAGAATTTTTCTCAGACTATTAGCGGTGCAAAGCCTAGCTGGAATATGGAAAGTTTTTTAGAAATAACTATCGAAAATATTCAAAATGAGGTGCGAAATGATAAAGTTCTTTGTGCAGTAAGTGGAGGGATTGACTCTACTACTGTTGCAGCGTTATTGCATAGAGCTATAGACAATAATTTACAATGTGTGTTTGTCAATCACGGTTTATTACGACATGATGAAGAAAAGTTAGTCACTCAACTTTTGAAAAATCGGCTAGGAATTGAGGTAGTTTATGTTGATGCAGAAAAACAATTTTTCCAAAGATTAAAGGGAGTTAGCGATCCCGAAAAAAAACGGAAGATAATAGGTGAAGAGTTTGCAAATGTCTTTGTGGATGTTGCAAAAAGGAATGGACCATTTCAGTGGTTGGCACAAGGGACGCTTTACCCTGATGTGATCGAAAGTGGGATTTCAAAAGGACCAGCAGCAATTATTAAAACCCACCATAATGTTGGTGGTCTTCCGAAATGGCTCAATTTAAAAGTACTAGAACCATTGAGTAGTCTATACAAAGATGAAGTTAGAAAAGTCGCAAAATTGCTTCATGTCCCAGATGAATTCTTAAAGAGACACCCTTATCCTGGTCCCGGTTTAGCAGTTAGGGTTATCGGAGAAGTGACTTCAATAAAATTACGTATTGCTAAATGTGCCAGCAAGATAGTAGAAGAAGAATTGGATGCTGCTGGATTATATGACAAAGTGTGGCAAGCATATGCAGCAGTAGGAGATGATAGAGCAGTAGGAGTTCTGGGTGACGAGCGCATTTATGGCAAGATTGTAATAATTCGGGTCATAGATTCTGTCGATGCAATGACTGCCGATTGGACTAGGTTACCTTATAACGTAATTGAAAAAATTAGCAATAGAATTACAAACGAGGTAGAAGGTGTAACATGGGTAACATATGCCGTTTCAAGCAAACCGCCTGCAACAATAGAACCACAATAAACCAACATTCTTCTGCATATTAAAAATATAACGCGCTAGAAGAGTTCTCTACCTTTGTTTTTCAATACCAACCGAATTTAATCTTAAACTTAAGGTATAGAAACAAAAGATAACGCAGAAGTATATAGATTTTATTTTTAGTTATCTTTCTTATTCTCATTAGCCGGTATTTTAGAAACGACACGCTTTACTGTATCTGATATACTAACGATTGTATTAACTGATCTATAAAAACTACCTTTGTTCAAACAACTAAGTGGTAGTTTCAATCATTATGCAAAAATATCCATTGCTAGTATTGGTTAAATAAATGATTTAATTACATATCGATTGTCTTCAAGAACTCAAAGACTTCTTTAACAGCTACTGGCTCTGCATAAGGACTTCCCATATAAAGTGAGGCGTATGCATTAGAGAATACTAACCGCTCCATCGTGTCTAATCCAGCTAAATATCCTACAATGTCTGCAGCGTCCCAAGAATCACCAGCGCCAGTCAGAGTTCTTGTATGAATTTTGATTGCATTAGCAAATATAGTTTCTTTACCATTTGACCATGCTGCACCTATTCTCGTATGCAAATCAACAGTGACTCCAATGTTCTCTGCTAGTCTAGCAGCGGCATTTTTCACATCTCCTGAGTCATAATTATTTGATGGTATGAGAGTACCAAAGCCGGCAGCATTAGAAAGAGAATTGCATTCATTTTCATTCACACTCAGAATATCGATAACATTACCTCTACTAGTTAATAAATCTAGAAATTCCTGTCTTCTAGTTTCGATATCTGCTGGGTCAATGAAGTGAAGAGCCTTTGGCGAGTTTTTAAAAACGTGTTCGATTAGTTGAGTTCCCCTTGAATTACTAGCCCAATTCACAACAACAACCGCATCAGCATTATTTAAAATTTCCAGGTCATGTTCGGAACTAATTCTATCAGGACCAAAATTTACATTATCTCCAATGTCGCTGACCATTACATTTGATTTAAAACCTTTTTCGTTCATAAATTCAAATGCTGTAGTAAGACCATGTTTACCACTTGTAATGTGGAGATCTGCATTATCTCCAAATTTAGAAAATGTGTTTTTAAGTATAGAAGAGCCAATATTATCTGAAATCGTAAAAAGAGTAACCTTTACACCCAGTTTTGCAAGACAATATGCAATATTTACTGCATTGCCTCCTTTGATGTCAACAGTAGGAACGCCGCGTATACTACCGCCACCGAATCTAGTCTTTTCAGTTAATGTGCTAATAAATTCTTCCTTTGATTTTAATTTTATAATCCGATCAAGAAAGAAATCATGCATAACAACAATAGGATTCATGTAAGAATAGTAAGTTTGAATTTTTTCTGAAATTGAAGATTTAATATCCTGACACCTGGATAGATAATTTACGATTTTATCATCTATATTGTGTTTGCGGCTTTATATAAAATTAGTATGTCATCAAATAAACCCATACTATATTGGCGAACCTTCTATTCAAAAGGCTCCTAATTATTTAATAACGTAAATATATAGTTATAAAGGAGTTTATGAAAGGCTGCCTATAATATGTTGTTGATCTATGAAACCGTCTTTATGGTCGAAACATGTAAACTTATGGCTCGGGAGGCTTTCTCTACATCTACCTGTCATGTTACTTTAAAAGAACAATGTGTATATACCTTAAACACCTTTGTAGTTGGGTCACTGGAGAAGTAGTGAATGACCTTAATCCCATCGGGTGATAAAATGTCTGAAAATAATAGAAATACTACCACCACCACCACCACCATTAATGTCTCGATAACGATTGGAGATGTAAGAGTAGAGTTCAGTGGCTCTGCAGATTCAGTCCTAACATCTGTTATCTCCTTTATATCTAAACAGGTTCCAGCAATAGATCTGGCAAGAAAGATTTCTCTAAATTATGCGGCTACTGACCTTATTGAGATATATGCAAATCTAATTAAAATTACTCCAGAAGGTCCTAGGGTAATACCCGATTTAGATGAATTAGGACAGAAAAAAATATCTGATAAAGAAATGGTTGCACTGCAATTGATAGCATCAAAAATTTCAAAAGATATCGGCAAGATTGCAGATGATTCGATGCAAGCATCTGAAATTCAATCTAATACGTCTCTTAACCCAAAATCAGTTAGCTCCAGGCTATCGGAGTTGGTAAAGGCTGGACACGTAGTGAGAGCAACTACAAAAGATGGAAATGGGTCTGCAGTTGTTTATAGAATCACTACGTCTGGAATCCACTGGTTGAATTCTATTCTAGCTAAAAGAATAAAGCAGCCAATATCGTCTTCAACACCATCATCGCCATCATAATGGTGATTCAGAAGGTGGTCTCTTCTGAGCATACCTGTAGCTTCTCATTGTTCCAAT
>DATDNG010000371.1:0-4966 GCA_036518375.1 Nitrososphaeraceae archaeon
ACCTACACTTCTACTACGACCATGGGAGATAAGGCAAGGAAACAAGAAAAGGAAGAGGAATGCTATTCATGTTGGTGTTTTCTACGCATAGATGGAATGGGATTTGATGCAAAAATAGTACATAAAGGAAGAGGAAAGTTCAAAATTCTAAATGATGAATATGGTGGAAAACATAGTAATAAAATAGTAGATGCATCTGATATTATTCGATGTAAAGTTGAGATTTGATCCCCCTGCCAATTCGAAAATACATTTTCTATTTTAGAATAGGAATCTTTCGTCGAATCTTATTTGAATTATCATTATTATTTGATATGACAAAACTAAAACTAGACGCAAGAGTACAAACGTTGTTGCTGTCGCCATGTTTATAAAAAACACTTTCGCTAGCATTGTTCAGTTTTGATGTACGCCAGAGGAAATCTAAACCTCGCCTTAATCATGAATAGTACTCTAGTCATACTTCATTAGCAAGAAAATCAGAAAGTCATAATTATTGAATAATTTTTTTCATAATATGTATCTGCTCGACTATCATGCACACATGTTTTCCTTATTGATATCATTGAACGTTTTAGCATGATGTACATCTAGTCTTAGACCTTTGTTGTATTTGACCTGGCCAGCCGATCTATATTCGCGCGTGTAAGAGATGACAAGTCTTGATATATTTTCTAATATATTATGTTATTGTGTGAGAGTATATCCTAAATGGGCATACTAGGTTTTTAGGTGAAGTTTACATAGGAAACGAACTTGAGATAGAGCATACCGTCTTAGATAAAAAAGAAGGAACCTTTGAAAAATATGGGAGACTATGGTTCAATTTTGAAGACCAGACTTGATGTGATTGCAGTAGATGACAACAAGGAAATGGCAAAGAGAAGAGTACAACAGACTTTCAAGGGAATGTCAGAAGAACAACTTAATGAGTTTGTAATATATGGAACGCCAGAGGATTTATCGAGATATGTAGAATTACCTGAACAAATTCCTATCGAGTACCTTATGGTGGGCGCATCCTAGCTTTTGTGTCTAAGGCTTAATTGAGCTTGGGTATATGTTATCTACTTTCTATGCACAATCCACTCAGACCAATTAATAACTCCTAGGTCCGGTCTTCGGACCTCATCATCTAGCATTGTGAGGTACTCCATTAGATGGCCATCAGGATCTCTGAAGTAAACGGCGGCTGCAGGCATCCATCCGATCACACTAGGCTCCATCGACTCAATTCCAAAGAATGACAATGGCGTAATCCCCTGATCTTTCAGTCGCTTAGGTGCATCCAAGAGCTCGTTAATTCCTGCCACCTCAAAGGCCACATGTAGAGTAAGACCTATAGGTGCAGTACCGATTGACCATAGGCCGAGCATCGAGCGCCTAGGAAATGAACGATCACCGATCCAGAAGAACGCGGCACCACGCTCACATGCCTCAAGAGCTAGATGAAGGCCCACTATATCAAGGTAGAAAGCAATAGATCGCTGGAGATTACTTACACTCAGGTGTGTCTCAAAGAGCCCACACAGCGGAACGTGTCCAGTCATTAGAAGATAGATATACTATTATCTATTAAATCTCTTCATTAATTTACTAAAGCCAAAAATGTAAGAAGCATGCTTATTGCAGAACAATTCATACAGTCATTAGTAAGAAAATATGGATCCAGTTTCAACTGATAGCGGTACCTGGTATCCACAGGGCCTTTGAATTTAAAACATCACATTCATTTACCGAGAAAAATATCATAGAAAGAACAACAATCTAACATGTTAGAGTACAAAGCTTTGATGATTATTTATTTTCCTTGAAGTGAAAAAAGAAGATGTAAATTAGAACATGTTTTGAATTGGTTTAAAATGTTTATTGATATGTATAACAACAGTATTATCCATACCCATGTTAAATGAGCACAGCCGACCTATCATACTACTCTTTTTTTACAAGTGTTTCTGGTTTAATTGGTGCTAACTGTGGATTTTGTCATTGACATAATCTGAGAAAACTGATTATTCATCTCTTCTCTGACAGTCTTTAGGTCTTGTGAGTATTTCTCTTGAAGGTATCTTTTCAAGCTCCTCTTCTCTTGTATATTCATTACTTAAATTTACAGGGGGATAGAAAAGTATAAGGGAAAAACATAAGGAGACAAATATTATATAATCTCTCATCGATAATACTGTCATGAACTAATATGTATTTACAAACAAAAATTAGAAGAAAGAGAATTTCCGAAATACTGGCAATTGTTGCAATGATATTGTTAGTAACGTACATTACTGACGCAGCTGTAGCACAAGGTAATAAACAAGGCTTCTTGCCAATGAGCGCGGCCCAAAGAGGGATGATATTTGGTGCGTCTACAATAATTTTATTCTTCGTCTCCTTTGGAATAGGATTTGGAGAGAAGACAAAGATAACAACTGTTTTACTCATAGCAGGGGGTGCACTTATTGGAACATCAGTATTGGGCGCATCAGCCATGGCAAAAGGAGGATTGGCAGCAATTCAAAATTCATTTGTGAGTGTAGTTGTACTAGGATACATCATAATGGGACTTGGTATAGTAAGAGCAGTTCAGAAAAAATGATCTCCTTTTTACTTATTTTAAAATATCTTAGGTGATATCATATAGTACTCGATAGCACAAAACTAGCACATACTAGCATGGTACGCATCCTTTGGAAAGAATCACTTCATTCTCCCCATTTTGAATAATGTATAGGAATAATCTTACATTAACAATAAGTGATAACACTAAGTGTAAAATGGAACTAAATTAGGTATAGAGTAGCTCTTCCTAAGCATAGTCATTCTCCTTGCAGTGCTGCTAGTTGACCTGTTCTTGCCAAACCAGTACAGGTCATTGCAAATGAAAATGAATGACATTAAACACGATAACAAGACCATTCGTACAATGTTGAATACAAATTTCTTACAGCTAAGATGAGTTAGGCTCGGTAGAAAATTTTTTCAGATGTATCCTTAAGACTAAATTTCCAAACCCTTGCTGATGTATTAGAGTAGTAAAATTCCAATTCCATTGTTTATTGCAGCAATGAAGCCGCATTCGGCTAGACTAGCAGGCGAAGCAGGCGACGGATTGGTTACAAATGAGCTTAATCTAGAAAACCTAAAAAACAAAGTGTTGCCAGCTTTCAGAGAGGGCGTTGAGAAATCAGGAAGAGACTACAAATCTCTAACAAAAGCTGTTTTTATGCCAGCCTCTTATGACCAAGACAAAGAGAAGGCAATAAAGTCAATTGTTTTTTGGAAAGGTGCAATGATAAAGGCTTTTTTTGAAGCAGACATTCATGACCCAAGAGAGATCCAGGAAAACGGTCTAGTAGTTGGTAATGATACTATGGAACAAATGGCATTTGTCATATCAAATGCTGAAGAAGGTATAAAGAAGGTAAAACAATATACAGAATTGGGATTTACTGATATCGTATTAATCAACTCTAGTCCTGATAGAAACAATTTGGTAAAACTGCTTTCAAAAGACATAATTCCACAAGTCAGAAAGGATTACTAATTTGATATCGTGAACAGGAATGATACAACGAGGACAAGTAATGAAACCATTATAATAACAGATACTGGCCTGGAAAGAGGAACATTTTAAGCAACGACTATTAAATGATATTGTATCTAAATAGCTTGTATGACAGACATTGCAAAAAAGGTAAAGAATACCGAACAAGATGCTGAAGCAAAAATGAAGACTGAAAAAGATCATGCTGAAGGAAAACCAAGCTCTGAAACGCTTAACAAGGCCAAGGTAAAAACAAAAGATGCATTAACTTAGGGATCTACAAGATTTATTTTTCGTATTTAGCTATAACGATGGATACATTAGCGTGATAGTGTCCAGAAGACACATAAGCACACTTATAAGGTTGTTAATGTCTTGTAGAAAGTTAGTTTGATGCATTAGATAGTTCTTCGCTGTGAGTCAATTATATAATCAATATACTTGTACTTCCTGTTCATAATAATAGACAGTCGTAACAAAGATCTTTAACCAAGCTCCCGTATTATTAGGTAGTGGTCCTTTTTAGTACTGAATTGTCAAGTCTTACTTGTCTAACGTGTAGTGAAATGGGATTCATGTTTGTTAGCAACTTCTACCCTTCTAACAAGGCTAGATCTTCAGAGCCTCATCAAAAGATATTTATCACTTTGGACGAGGTTTTAAAACATAAAAATGTGAGAAGATCTAACTAACACCAGATGGCCCTCTATGCTCTTTATGTTCTAATTTCTTATGTTCTTCTTTCTCTTGATGGCTAGCAAATGTCATGCCACATAATTCGCACTTTACATCTTTGTTTGCAGTTGATGTCGACATTTCAATTACTGAAACCAATTTGAATATTTGTGTGTTTACCTGCAATAGAAGCTAGGCGAGCTTTACTAAACATGAATTAGCCAATACACAAGTCTACTATGCCTAGGCTCATAACATATATCATTAAGCATTCATTGTAATAAGAAAATAGCAACCGCCGACATATTATTTACTGTCCAAAAACTGCTCTATCTGTTCAGTCATTTTAGAAATTGATATTGGTTTTGATATAAACAGAAATTTATTCTGGGAGTCTTTGAACAAGTTTTTACAATTAGAAATGAAGTGCTCCGACGCTGAAAAAAAGCATACTTTAACTTTATCGTCTTCTTTTTTCATTCTATTGAAAAGTTCGATACCATCCATCTGTGGCATTTTAATGTCTAAAATTAACAACTGATATAATCCAGTCTTAAAGTTCTGCAATGCTAATACAGGATCTGTGTAGCAATCAACTGCAAACCCTTACGTTCTAGTCCTGTTGTGACAAGATATACTATATCTGGTTCATCATCTACAAGCAATACCCTATCTTTTTGATATTAGCAGTCGTGCCGAATCATCTTTGACGTCTCCAGATAGTTTACATATAAGATCTCTTGCGTAATT
>DATDNG010000372.1:0-4993 GCA_036518375.1 Nitrososphaeraceae archaeon
AGAAGATATACAATAGCCAAAGATGGAATGTGAGCGGTACTCCTCTACCACGAGAGTACTTCTGCAGGAGTTTTTATACTTCTATAATGAAATTGATTTGGATAAAAATCAGAACTTGTACCTTACTTTCAGATTCTGATAGACGATCATAAACTGCATACAATCCTAATGAGTGTCCGCATAGAATTTGGTCCTTGCCT
Organism: Nitrososphaeraceae archaeon; assembly: GCA_036518375.1. GTDB lineage: Archaea > Thermoproteota > Nitrososphaeria > Nitrososphaerales > Nitrososphaeraceae > Nitrososphaera_A. Next base: position 201 of record DATDNG010000372.1, read on the forward strand.
ATGCCGTAGTTGAACGCAGAAAAGATGCTTATGTTAAAGTGATCGCCACTCCTCACCTCATACATGTGAAAAGTAGTAGAAAATAAAATGGTGATTGTCGTCTCTACCTGCATCTGCTACTCTCTTTAGTTTCTTCATCTGCAGAAGCCAGAGTTTGTTTGATAATATTTCTTAGTTAGAGTATACGGATACGAGATTCATTAAAAATGCTTCATCATGGAAATATCAAGACATTATGAAGCACCTTTGTAGCACCCCAAAGTGTATGAAACAAGTAGGACATAGCTTATCCTAACGATTGGTGTAACAATTGTGCTCATATTTTCCAATTGCTCTTGCGAGTGGTCTATGGCCACTACAACAGACAAGCAATGAATAAATAAATTATTACCATTCATTGATATATGACCACAACAGTAAGAGTCACTTATACTGCAGAAGGTTCTCCTAATACGGTAATGACCTTTGATCTAACTGGTATAGATATCGAAGGTATAAAAAAAGAACTGCCATTGAAAAAGAAAGAACTGGACACAAAATTTGATGTTGATCCGCAAAAGAGTAGCATCAAAATGGACGATACTTCAATTAGAGAAACCTAATGATATTCTAAATACCAATTGCCAATTGTTCTTCTCTCATGTATGAAGCCATCGAACCATAGACCAAACCCAAATCATCGCCCACCTTACCAATTCAAATACTATTTCTATATCTTTAACAATTACAGATCGAACGTACCTCCGTTGGGGCGTTTTACCATTCGACAATTATATTATTCTTTTATATTAAAAAAGGTATCAATTTATCCATCTTGACAATTGGCTAAATAGTGAACTAATTTATATAATATCTGGTAAGGCGATTCTAATATACGATTCAAGTAAATAGGAGAACAGACCTAGAATTTTGCTGCAGGAATGTCATGATAAAACCAACATTAGAATTTCTATTCATTAAAGGGATTAGGCTAAGGAGTTATACATTCAAATAATCTACTAATCTATTTGATCCAGTTTGGCTTTATGTGTTACGTTGGTTAACTTACAGCATAAATATTTACAGCAGCGTAACGTCAAGATTATTAATTTAATCCAATCTTTGCTAATTCAAACTCATCGTGTAATGCTCTTACAGCTTGTTCGCAATCACTGTCCTTGACAACGAAAGCCAAGTTCAGCTCTGATGATCCCTGTGCAATCATTATGACATTGACATTTCGCTTTGCAACTGCATGGAACACCCTTGCCGCTACGCCTTTTATTCCGCGCATACCGGATCCTACAACGGCTATTACTGCAACATCATCGTTGACACTAACTTGTTTTACAACCTTTCCGAGGAGATTTAAATCGAGGGTCGTTATCGCCTTATCTAAGTCATTTTTTCTCACAACCATGGAAATACTAGATTCAGATGGACTTTGCGAAATCATCATAATATTTACTTTGTTTTTCGCTAACGCGTCGAAGATCTTTGCAGCCATTCCAGGAGCTCCTACCATTCCTCCTCCTCCGCCAACATCAATTAACGCAGTATGCCGAATCGCGGTAATAGATTTAACTATCTTTTGTGATTCTTTAGGTAGGTTCTGCGAAATAAGTGTTCCTTGGTGCTGTAGGTTGAAGGTATTGCGTATTCTAACTGGAATTTTTGTGTCTATCACTGGTTCAAGGGCCCGAGGATGCATATATTTGGCACCAAATAGAGCCATTTCCATTGCTTCAGCAAATGATACCTCTTTAATTACTGTAGCATCCCTGACAATTTTAGGATCAGCGGTCATTAGTCCATCTACATCGCTCCACAACCATACCTCGTCAGCATTTACACCTGCAGAAATTATGGTAGCAGCATAATCTGAGCCGCCTCTACCTATTGTTGTAGTGTTGCCATGCTGATCTGCTCCGATGAAGCCGGTTATTACAGGTATAACATTTGCTTTTAATAATGGCTCGATTTTATGAATCAGTCGAAGTTTTGTAGTATCCATTAGCGGACGAGCTTCGCCAAAATTAGAGTCAGTCAAGATTCCAGCCTCTTTGCCAGTCAAGTGTTCAGCCGCCAGTCCTAAATCACGCAATACAAATGAGACAATCGGAGTGGAAAGCCTCTCTCCAAATGACATTAAATAATCCAAAGATTTCGGAGTTATTTCAGCCAGGAGAACAATGCCTCCCAGGATGTCCTCTAATTCTTCTAGCAATGTGGTTATTGCATATTTAGCTTCATTTTTTAATTTCATGTTTTTAACTGCAAGGTCTATAATACTCAGATGATTTTCACGGATGCTTTTGAGAAAACTTGTGATCGAAACTTTGTCGCCTTTTTTAATATCCTCAGACATAGCTAATATTCCATCCGTCATTCCACGCACAGCGGAAATAACTACTATGACTTCGTTATTATTATTTCCCTCTCTTTGTGATTTTATCAGCTTGGCAACATGAATAACCTTGTCGGCGGAATTTATCGCAGTCCCGCCAAATTTCATAACGATACGCATGATAAAATCATCTATGGTCTATCTTCAGATTTCAATCTTGCACCCTAGGTGCAAGATAAAAATGTATCCTTCCGATGTTTGCTACTCTGAACTCTAATCTAAGTGGCATTTTGGTTGAATATTCGGCTGCTACTGATCCACCAGCTGTGCTCACAGCTTTTGTAATTTTGGATAGATAGTCGAGACTATATGTAGCCTTGCTATCTTCTTGGACATCTAGTTCTTCCAACCCTTCGCTTCCAGATTCTATAATTATATCCGCTTCGCCAGAATCACCTTTACCCAAGAACTGTACCTGCTTGTGCTTTGATTCAATTGAAATATATTCAGAGATTACCTGAACATCCGAGAGAATCTTATCGAATGCACCCGCAGTCAATACCACCTTACAGTTGAAATTCAACTTTGGCAACGGAGTAGAGCTCGAGGAACCCTCAATTAGTCTCATTTTGTATTCTTTTATATAACTATTGGAAATTTTGATATGGAGCATACTATCATTTCCGACTGCAACTTCCATTGCATCTTTCTTATCAGCACGTCTGACAAGCTTTGAGAATTCATCTATTCTCACTCCAAATTTTACCGTTGCATCACAATCATATGTTTGAAATGCAGAGTTTGGCCAGTGAATATCTATAAGTGCTACATGTGATGGATCCATTCCTCTAAAGGATATACCCTCTACAGTAGCTTCGAATGTTGCCTCATCTACAAGAGTTGAAATTGCAGATGTGACAGCTTTCCACTCATCAGGCGATTTTGTCTTAGCCACGAATACCAAACTATCTCAATGATGTGCCTAGCGTTTACAGACTTTAAACATTACTATGCTTAATTAGTTGAATGGAGATCTCTTTGTCGCAATACTGATCTTGAATATTTCGCGAAATTCATTTATTAATATAGGCAAAAGACAATCCCAAATCAAATTCATAGCAGTACATAAAGAAACTGGGGCAATACTGATCTTGAAGGGAAAAGAATGGAAGTCAAGAGTAATTTCTCCACGTGTGCCTACATTCTGTACATCGATAAAATTGTGTGGTGGCTTCATCTGCTGATCTTGTTTGCAACATCCACCAGAATGCGACATTATTCCCACATTTTGGGCAGTCGACGGTTGTCGTGGGTAAAGCACTAGGAACGTTATCAGAGTCCATAATTTTAAGCGAGCTCCCAGAATTATTTTCTGGTGATGCCATTAATTTCTTTTTCTTAGATAAAGGTTGATGTTGCTCTTTGTCTGCTGTAAAACCACACTTTGGACATAACACAACACCTTGTTCAATCCTGGGCTTCATTCGTGTCTCGCAATTGGGGCAGAACCTCAAAAAGGACGACCTCTTATCATTTCTTCAAATTTTCTTTTAATGTGCTCGCCAAGTCTTCTGCATATTTTGATGCAGAGAGAGACGCATCCCGAACTGCTTCAATTGGATCAATCGTCGCTAAAACCCGGAGGACATAATCCTTGATGAGAGGATGCTTAAGCATTACACCTGCAAATTCAACATTTCGTTGCTTTAAAAGCTCGTGCTGTATAATGTACATGATTGAAATGTCCTCCTCCTGAAGTTTCAATTCAAGTTCATTGTCTTTAATATCTGCAATCTCCGCAAGCATAACACAGACAACTACTTATTGAGGATATAAATGATACCATATGAGTAAATTCTTGATGGGCAGTATCATTGAAGATGCTGTATTGTGTAAATCTCAGGATAAAGTCAAAGTAGATGAAGTCCTGACATTGAGTCTAGGTTTCAAGATAACTGGAGGAATTAGGGAAATTTTTGATCAGAAGAATTGGGAAAGGGCATACAATAAACATGATAACGCCTTTAGAATGACTATCGAAGTATGTTTGAAATCAGGGAGGAAAACAATACTTCCATTGAAATTTATCAGAAAAGCCGTAATGTTCTGGACGCGAAATCCTAAAATCCCGCATAGAATATGGGTCTCTATCATTAAAGACGATCAGCCTTTTTACCCGTTGACAGTTGACGAAGCGAAATCACTGCTTTTTGACGTTAAAAAAGTAATTGAAGTAAACGGAAATGATCTGACCTCAGGAAGGCACAATCTATTTGCCAACATTAAGGTTAGATGGGGTAAACATAGTTACACTGAACCCACGATGATTTCGGCAGATTCAAATACGACTGAAGTTACTGTATGAAATAATATAATGCAATCCAAGGACATTCCAAGAAGTTGTTATGGGATAAAAATAGTGCCAAATACATCATGATATCATGTTACGAGAATTAGATAAACAACA
>DATDNG010000373.1:0-9127 GCA_036518375.1 Nitrososphaeraceae archaeon
TGGTCATAGATATGATAGTTTTCATAAACATCAAATAATTCATGCTTTGTTGTCTGATGAGTATACAATTACATGCAAGGCGTAATCTTACGATTTTATTTGTCGTGGAAGATAGTTTTACATAGTGGTGCAAAAATGCGGCCTAACAGCAATATTGAAAGCAATAGATCTTCTTTAGCAGTTGTCTTATCGTTGATTAAATAGCTATTCTAATGCAGCGAAGCTAAAAGGCGAACCTTTTTTCAATAGAATCTCTTCATGCTTTGTTATTATCAACGGGGAATATATTCTCTTTTAAATATGTTGTTAAATGTGAGGAAGCATTAACCAACAAGAATTGTCTTGACCTTTGCATTCTTAGGGAAGTTTATTTATTAGGACTATTGTTTTAAATATAGATATGACGAACGACTCCAGCAATAATCGTGGTAAAAGAAAAATTACAAAAAAAGGAATATTGATAACTGCATTAATTGTTGCAGGGATTATTGGCGCAAGTTTTCTCATATATTTAATACCGTAAGAAACTTGATTGTAAAGAATAGATTAGAGGCATTTTCAAGAATTTTTCCAACCTGCATGAACCTTACTGTATTGTGAACATGCAAGAGTTGTAGTGTTTACTCGCCAACTATAATCATTGAATTCAATCCAGAGTAGTACTAATAATACTCTATACGTAATAGGGGTGAAATCCTGACCTGAAAGTTGTTCCCTATTTGGTAGCTGATAAAACTACAAAATACAGACGCAGTACTGCCTACAAAAACAATAATAACCAGGGATTTCTTTTACGGTGTTGATTAAAAGAAACTGGAACCTTCGAGCAATCTTCGCAGGTTTGAAGTTCAACTTCTTCCAATTCCTTTAACATAATAATCTAACCTACAACTAGTAATTTCTCTTATGTCTGGATAACAGAACGTCAATGCAAACAAGGTACATACTTTTAGTTTAACCTTTGTAAGGCAGGATCGTTGCTTTAATATATCAAAGAAATCGCTGATAAGTGAACGTAAAATCGTAATCTTTATGGAAGATTTTAATCCTTTGAAGCTCCTAGACTAGGAGAACAAAATATGTCTTCAAGTGAACTTATAAGATGTGAAGAATGTGGACAGGAATTTGATACAATTGATTCTCTTAGAGAACATCAGAAGTCAGAAAGAGAGGAAAAAGAATTAAGAAACAAAGGTATAGATAGCTGAGTTGCTGCTGCGACTGGTCCAAAAACTATTCACTCTAATTGGACAAGCTAAGTAAAGTACAATGGCAGGTCACATTTAAATTATTATCTCCTAAATTTAATATTGCATATTGTTGATTCGACATGCCAATCAATCTGATAAGAAACATGTTTTAAGATTCTGTGACACTAATTTTAGGACTAAATTCCTATAACAAATACGTTCGTCGCCAAATGAAATTTCAATTTGATACTCTTAGAATATTTTCTAAAATTAGTAGTTTAACTGAGTAAGAAAGGAATGGCTCAATGAAAGTGATTTCTAAATCTTTTGAAGGAAACGATAAACTTGAACCACTAAGATTTTTGTTCACATTCATAGATGATATGGATAAGCGCAGTTTTATAATGAACCAGCCATTAGCACAAAAAATTAAGGAATTTTCTACAATGATTATTCCAATAGTCGCAGTATTAATTTCACTCCTTCAACTTTTAAAACCAAGATAATACTAACATAATGAACTGTCAAGGTGATATCATCGTTGAGGTCAAACCAACCAGACATTTCTCATACTCTTGTGACAGACGTCCGATCAATGTACTTTTTGATATTGGCTTTAGCTTTCTGTCTTAGAATTGATAAATCTCTGTTTAGAGTACCAATACTTATCTGCAATATTCTTGCTATCTCTGGCTGGCTATGGCCTTGGCTATCAAGTTCTGCTACTTTGCTCCGGGCTTAAAGCAACTACTAAAAAACAGCAAGATTTCTAACTACTGGTGGGATGCCTAGTACTGATGGCTTTTTCGCGATACATAACGGTCTTCCAACTTCAAGATAAACAAAGAAAGAAAAATAACAAGCAACCAGATAAGTAGTACTAATATGTAGGTACGTATAAAGGTAGGAAGTAGTTAATTTCGCTGATAGGTTTTGGTAAGTCTTAGAACTTAAAAAATAATAATACAGCAACAGATTTAATGCCTAGTTCAATACGGCATATAGTTATAGCTGTTGAAGTTCAGACACGCAAAACAATCTGATAAAAATAATGTTTTAAGATTCTGTACTAACACATTTGAATGGGGTGATTACATCAAACAAGTATGGGATGAGTGGTACTCTGATCCTAATGGCTATTTAGTGGTAGCAGAAGATAATGAGGTCATAGCAGCGGTTTCTCATGCTTATCTTTGTCCAAACAGAAATAGAGTATGGTTGGAAGGCGTTAGAGTTAATCCTGATTTCAGACGGAGGGCTATTGCAACGGAATTGATAAAGAATATGTTGGTATACGGTAAAGAACACGGAGCTCAAGATGCAGCTGGTATAGTATCAGTAAAGAATGTCGCCTCACAGGGTATGATGGAAAAAAATGGTTTTGTAGTGACATCGAGGTGGATTTATTGTTATAGTTCTATAAATATACATCAAGAGCCAGATACTGACCAAGCAACAATTGCAAAATTGAAAGATAAGGAAATAATATGTAGTTATCTTAAGCAGTCTCAAATATTTAGAGCAGCAGCAGAAAACTATGCACATTTATGGAGATGGTATCATCTCGATCTAGGTTCTGACTTTCTGCAAAATCTAATTCATAATAGGAAGATAATCATCACGACTAATCATGATCGTTCAATAATACATGGGCTTGTGATTATTAATAAAAACGACAATAATATGCTTCAAATATGCTATATTGATGCTGTTGATGTACAAGGTTTAAGGGCTCTTATCGGGTTTGTCATTAAGTTGGCATACTCAGAATCAAGAGAAGAAAAATCTGAGAGACTACAGATGTTCGTTCCTCAGACATCGTTTCTACAATCAGCGATGACAGATTTAGAAATAAGCCATTGTGGCAACTTTCTACTATACAGAATGGAATTTAGCTAGTTCTGGATAATAATCTATCATTTTTCATATATTTATCAATAAATAATATTGCATCACGATCGATGATGGAAAAGAATGGTTTTATAGTAGCGTCAAAGTGGAATTATTATAGTACCGAGAAATTGTTCCAGAAATATGAAACAGAAAAAGTTAAAATTGCAACATCCAAAGATACTGAAAGGATACGCAATTATCTCAATAAGTCACCGATATTCAAGTCATGTGCAGAAAGTTACGTAGATTCTTGGCGATGGTATCATTTAGATCTACATTCTGACACTTTGCATAGTCTCGTTAAGAAAGAAAAAATATTTGTTATAGGAAACGATGTTTCCATAGTGGATGGTGTAGCCATTATTGGCAAAGGCAATAATATATTGCAAATAGGCTACCTTGATGCTTTTGATGGACTCACTTTAAAATGCTTGGCCAAGTCTGTGTTAGATTTGGCATACAATTACGAAATTGAAAGAGATGGTAGAATACAAATATTCTGTCCGCAAACGCTTTGTCTCCAACCCCTTATTAAAGATTTGGGAATAGTTGAATCCGGGCAGTTTTTGTTGTATAAAAGAAATGTTAATAAATGAACTATTCAATCTTCTGTTGATCAGAAAAGAACGGGATATTCAAGGGAAAATGTAGGTCTATAAAACCGATTTATTTACACATTGCCAAATAATTCTCTACAATTATGTTTATTATTTTCTCCATAACGAGGGCCATGTTGAATGCAAATATTGTTGAAGAGTTGTTACCACGCCCTCTACTTGTATTTCTTTGTCTACTGCTTGTACAACTCAGAGATCCCAGTAATAAAATAAGTCAAGGAAGATCTGTAGAGCAGAAAAGAGAATTAGTTAAAGTATTTGCAAGAGAAACAGCATGGATTATGAAAACGGAGCAGGAAAAGATATGAATCCTAATCTACGAAGTTATAAAAGAAAATTGGGTAAATGGTGGGATAATGAATTAGATATGAAATAGAGGAACGGACACTAAGACTATACACAAACTACATGTTTTACTGTCATCTACTGTAGACTTAAACTAATACATTTTCATTGCAAGCCTGAAAGCATCCAATATCATCGTATGATGGCGATTCTTTATCAGACGTAGCCTCACCTTTTGCAATTGCTGAAGATGATACGACTATTTCTACTAACACTATAGCACACTAGTAGAAAGAAACAATACAGTATATTTCATACAACATCAAAGTGTACGCACGCAGTAACTCTTAAGAATAGTAAAAAGGAACCTATTTTAGGTTTCTGATGTGAGCGTCCGTTCTGATCCTGAACAAGAACCAAAGCAGAAAAAAGAACAGATAAATGAAGACAAAAAAGGAAAAATCGCACATGGTACAAGACTTTTACAAAAGCAACAAGAAATCGCTCAAGAAATACAAAATGTAATGAGTATGTCTAGGGACGATTGGTCGATATGCTCTACTTTTGACGGATTACTTATGTTTTCCAATAATTTTATGCAAAAGGAGTTTAATAATAGCAGTTATACTGCTTCGGTTAATAGTAATAAGAGCAGCGGCAATTTAATAAAATTAGAACGTACAAGGTGGATTGGTATTATAGACAAGGACAGAATGCATTTAATCAAATCCTTTCTTGAATTCGGTATGCAAATAAGACATATTCAAAATATGCCTCCGATGAATTTTGCTGTTTCCTCTGAAGAACTGTATGCAACAATAGATGAAATGAAAGATGGCGAGATGCCAAGCAGTCTCTTAATTACCAATGAGCCTTCATATGTTAATCATTACAAATTTATTTTCGAAGAGCTTTGGAAAAAAGGTGTTGATGCTGTAGATAGGATAAGAAATATTGAAAAAGGAATTGATTTAGCCTTTATCGAAATTAGCGAAAGTCCATCACAGACACAAGATCTTTACCTTAATACTATAAAATCAGCTAAAAAGGAAATATTGCTAATGTTTCCAACCGTAAATGCTTTTTTTAGACAAAGGAAAATTGGAGTTATACAATATACAGAGGACGCTGCAAAGAAACAACGTATTAAAGTTAAAATGCTAATGCCAGTATATAAAATTGCAGAACAAAAAGTACTATATCCAAAGCAACACCAAAACTTTGAGATTAGAAATATTGAGCAAACAACAGAGACCAAAGCCACAATATTAATAGTTGATAGAAAAACCTTGTTGGTAATGGAAATAAAAGATGATTCACAAACTACCTTCACGCAGGCAATAGGATTGTCAACGTACTCTAATAGTAAAGCAGGTGTTCTATCATATGTTGCTATATTTGAGAATTTATGGAGGCAAGCTGAATTGTATGAACAATTGAAAAAATCAAATGAAGAACTTGCAGCAGCAAATAGGCAGCTACAAATAGAAGGCAAAATGCAACAAGACTTTATAAACATAGCAGCTCATGAATTGAGAACACCTACTCATTCCATTTTAGGCTATGCGGAACTATTGGAAATTGAAAAATCTAAAACTCATAAAGAGGAATATGTTTACCCGATACTTAACAATGCAAAAAGACTTCAAAGATTGATAGATGATATACTTGATGCTGCAAAGATAGATAACCAGACCTTAAGTCTGCAAAAAGAACAATTTAATCTAAAAGATATAATAGAGGATATTGTAGAAGGTTATGACAAGCAAATTAAAAGAGAGCAAGAAGAAACAGTATTGCCATGGATCAGCAAAAGGAAGAAAGGAATAGCATTAGACTACCAACCTGTTGACATAATAGTAGTTGCAGACAGAAATAAGGTTTCTCGGGTAATATCTAATTTGTTAGATAATGCTATAGAATTTACAACTGAAGGAAGTATCACAATTACCGCAGTTATTGAGAGTACAAAAACCGATAACAACAAGAATGTTGTAAACAACAGTATGGTTACTGTTTGTATAAGAGATTCGGGTATCGGTATAGATGAAGGAGTGTTCTCAAAGCTATTTACAAAGTTTGCATTTACATCAAAGAAAGGTACTGGATTGGGATTATACATTTCGAAAAATATTGTTGAAGCACATGGTGGTAGGATATGGGCTGAGAACAACAATGATGGTATAGGATCTACATTCTACTTTAGTCTTCCTTTAGGCAATTAAATTAACACTATGATCCAGAAAGCAATTAACTATTATACCTCGTATGACATATGAAAGAATGTAGGTGAAAGGGAGAAATCAAACCTCCATATGGATTGGTAGCAACTCCATCTGTTATATATAAGTCAATAAACAATCTAACGCCTATCGAATAAATCTCTTGAGTAACTATGTTAATTCTTAGATATGGTGTTTGTCAAAAAGAGCAATATGAATACCGCATCCAAAGCCGGTGGACCTAATGGTATAAACCAAAGTACATCTAACAGTTTACGCAGCTCATAACAGCATTGGCAAGGGCATCTAACACTGTAAATGTCAGTGCTTAGGAATAAGACTAACAAATTCTTTTTTTATGACACCAACAGAATTTCAACAACACTATTCAACAGAATCAAACAAAAATAAATGATTCGAACTAATTTCATGCCCATATGACTTTCCAGAACCCAAATTAAGGGTCTGTCAAGTTGTTGTTTTTTAGCTCTAATGTGAACTTTCTCCTCAATCACTACTTGGTTTGACTGAAATCAAGTACATCACTTTGACATAACTATGCTATATACTGTTTCAGGAAACGGCTGGATGGATTTCGAAACAACATGCATATGGAATTGTAGTTCTATTATAGATACTGCTTGAACAATCTGTGATGGTTTTGTAGATATCAGTGATGCGCTTGTTGCATTCTCATCTGCAACCGTAACAGTTGACATTGCTGGATTCTGTCTTATAGTCTCTGTTACTGGTTGTTGTTGCTGCTGTGCTTGTATGTTTGCGCCAAGTATTAATAAGAATATGATACTTGCGCTAGTGGCGCATCTCAAACCTATATTGCAACGAACTAATTTCATTCCAGGCATCTAAGTATAGGAGGCCATAGTTTATGAACATATTGGCCTGCTTCTGCTATTGGCAAGTTGCTATGTCATTTGATTCTTACTCTAAAAACCCCTCATGGTATTCACTGTAATAGTAGTTTTGATAGGGTTTAGTAGAAGTATACGCCATGGTTCATTACATTCATGAACGAAATAGCACTCTCAACGATGATAACAACAGCATAGCAAGGATTCCCTAGTATAACTCATACTACGCATCTTTTTCTAACCTAACACAGCAAAAGCAGCAATAATATTGTCTTAACAAATATCGTAAGATTTGCATCTTTAAGACAATATTGAGCTAACATAGGCTAGTAACAGCAAATGCAAACAGATGTTAAGATCTTTGGTCTGTGTTTAAGTATGTATTATAGTAATAGTTCGGCGAAGCATTTTTGTTGTTCTGCCAACCGGCGAATTTGATATCCCAAGAAACAAAAGGTTATCTACACAATAGTATATCTAATAGCCCATCTATGAATGAGAAATCAAATTCAAAATACTTTGTACTTTCTTTTCCTATATTATTTTTTTATTACTACTGTCATTATTTTTAGATTTATCCTCAGAGGAAAGGTCTGGGGATACTTCTCTCGTCAAGAAATTAGGGAGAAACATCCTGAATTCTGGAGGATCGCAAATGAAAACAATTTCCATTGACACGAATACTCTAAAACAAAATGCATTTCCTATGGATCCAATGGAAGAAATTAGTTGGTGATGGGGGAACGTTAGATAGCATAATAGTGTTCCCCTGGTTTAAATCATACACATTCAAAATTTGCCGTGCTTAATATCACAGCAAATGACATTAAATGAATTTACTGATGAATACATTGAAGTTGCACCAATACTACATGAAATACAAAGTCGAAGCACTTGCTGTAATCCTGCATATCATGTTGAATACGTCTCTAAATACAGATAGAATTTTAAGTGACAGGAGAACTGGATAATACTACTACTAAGACAATATGCTATTAACCTTACAGTCACATTCAAAGCTCAATAATGGAGTAGAAATCCCTCTTCTTGGTCTAGGAGTATATCAGTCACCTCCAGGCAAGACCACTGAACGCGCTGTGAGCTACGCATTGAAGATTGGATATCGCCATATTGATACTGCTTCTCTCTATGGTAATGAATCAGATGTAGGAAATGCTCTGCGTCAAAGTGGACTTCGGAGAGATGAGGTGTTCATTACTACAAAGGTGTGGAATAGCGAACAGGGATATGATAGTACAGTACAAGCCTGTGAAAGAAGCTTAAGACGACTTGGATTAGCCTACGTAGATCTCTACCTAATCCATTGGCCTGTACCGGGTATGAGCATAGATACATGGAAGGCAATGGTTGAGCTATTGCAAGAAGGTAAAGCTATGGCTATTGGAGTTAGCAACTATACAATTGGCGACTTGCGAAAGATACTACAGAACTCAAAGAATGATGTTGTGGTACCTGCAGTTAACCAAGTTGAATTTCATCCTTTCTTATACCAAAATGAATTGTTACAGTTCTGCAAAAATAGTAATATTCAGCTTGAAGCCTACAGTCCTTTGACAAGAGGTAAGAGACTTGACCACCATACGGTTAGAGAGATAGCAAAAAAATATAGCAAAACGCCAGCTCAGGTATTGATTCGATGGAGCTTACAGCATGATGTTATAGTGATTCCAAAATCAATACACCAAGATCGGATTAGAGAAAACAGCCAAGTATTTGACTTTCATCTTGAACCGGAAGATATGAATCTACTAGACTCGTTAAATGAGAACTTGCAAACAGTGTTTTTGGATTAGTGTAGCAGTCAGCAAAAGGATCGAATGGGATATCCTTAAGGAAAGGATAAACAAGTCCTAAAAGCGGCTACTTTTATGATGTTGTTGTTCTGAACGCTTGAGCTTGCATTTACATAGGGGCTTGTAATATATTGAAGATATCTCATGATTATATTTTTTGAAGCCCTCTATATGAGAGATGGGAGCGTTTTTTGAATTATGAAGAAGGTTAAACTGTAGGTGTTGTATTAACGA
>DATDNG010000374.1:0-3213 GCA_036518375.1 Nitrososphaeraceae archaeon
TCCCCTAGAGATCAAAGCTGGGACAAAAAGTATATGGATTTGTATGTGTGGTTTAAGTGATAACCAACCATTTTGTGATGAATCACACAAGAAAACAGTAGATGAAGAAGATAATAAAATTTATGTATATGAAAACGAAGGCAACAAGATTGAAGTTAAGAATTGGGAAGAATGTTACAACAACACTTGATAATATTTCAAACCGACACAGTTAAGGCAAAATAAATGTAAATATTACTGAATTCTTGCTCAGATGAGCCTTCGGAACAATTCCCAAGACGTTTTTAAATAAACCAATAGAAATAGACTCTTTTAACCAGTAAGACCACTTTTCGCCGAACTTATGATGAATTGTGACCGTATAGTTTCTCTCCTGTTCTATTTGAACTTCATATTTAAACATTCCAGCATATCTTGATAAAAATGACAAGTGCAAAAGACACGCATCAACATCTAACTTCCCATAGTGAAACATGATATAATCCTTGGGAACTGATGTCGCAAATTCTTCGGCAGCAGTTCTTAATTTATCTGATTCAGTAGCTTCAATGATAGCTTTTAGAGCTTCACTAGGCAAAGAAACACGACCAAACTTTTCGGCATATCTATCCCACTCAATATATTTTGCGAGTATTGAAGAAATGAGTGCATTTTCACTAACGCCATGTTCTTCAGCATTTTTGTCTAAAGCATCATCTAAATCCTTATCGATACGAATTGTTCTTAGTATGGTCTTTTTCTTACCCTTTCCTTGTACGATCAATAGTTATGGGTAAAATTGCTATTCAATAAAGATTTTGGAGGATCTTATTTATTTTGAACTAACAGTCAATTTCATTTGAAATAGTCGCATGAATTTTTTCTTTTTCATTCTTCGATACCAATCGCACGTATCGGTGAACCTGAAGCACCTGCAAGTTTTAGTGGAGTAACTAAGAGTGTAAATTTTCCATTCGTAAATTTGTATAAATTACATAAATTTTCTATTACTAGGATTTCATTTGATAAGAGCGTTTTATGAGCTATTAATCCACTGTCAATGCCTATATCAATACTCGGACAATCTATTCCTATAGCATTAACTTTCTTCTCTACTAAATATTCTGCTGCATCTTTTGATAAGCCTGGATTATTTCCTATGTAGTTATCTTTTTGCTTAATTTGCTTTTCCCATCCTGTTGAGAAGACAACCGTGTCTTTTTCTTTTATTTCATATTTACTATTACGTATTATATCATCAGAGGTAATCATTTCATTATCATTTTTCTGTATTTTTATAAGTATGGCATTATTACAAATGTACCTATTGACTTCAACTTGATCTATAGTTTGTCCGTTTGGATTGAAATGAAATGGAGCATCCATGTGTGTTCCTGTATGAGTACTCAAAAACATAACTTCTGAAATATATCCTTGAATGTCAAATTTTGACCACTTTATAAAATTAGGCATAGGATATCCAGGGAAGGTTATCATATCTGAAGTGATTTCAAGTGTAAGGTCTACTATTTTCATCTCTTATTACAATAAATTATCGATGTTATTATTTTCTTTCATCCTCAACTAGTTACGTCAGGAGGCAAAGAAAATATAAACTTAACAAAGCCAACCAATTGCGCTGTCACCGTGTATTCACTAACGATGACCCCTAGGTGGGTTCAATTAGAATTACTCCCCAGAAGCGATTATGTATTTGAATTGGTTGATAGATTGCCAATACCTTTGTACCATTAACTGTGTCAAATGTTGATCCTGCATTTCCCTTTGTTACTGCCTTTACACTGCTAAGATAGCTAAAGTCTTTTAATTTAGTTGAGGAGAGGTTGTTAGTACTATTATTTACAGCTGAGGAGGGAGAAGAATAGTCTACTATTGCTGTACCGTTATGATCAACAACAAGTATCCTTTCGTCATTTGTGAAATTCAAGTTCCTTATGCTTTGTTCTATACTACGTAAATCTACTATGCCCACCCAATATCCTGAAATAAGTTTATTGGTTTTACTAGTAGTAGTATCACCTTCAAGACTGTATACTGGAATAGCTATTGCTGTTGCGGGTCTATGAATCGAAGCTGACATGAAGACTTCACTGATGTACGTATTGTTAGTTGCAAATACTCCCTTATACCAATCTCTATCAGCGTAGTTTAGAATAGAATACTAGTTTATTAACATCATCAAAGAGTGGAAATTATTGAAGGCTGCCATTAATAATGACGGTAATAAAAATAATATCAACGACAACATTAGAAAGACGACCTCATCTACAGCTACCACTACCTCTACTACCATCACCACAACTAGCACCACTTATGATAGAGATTCGCTCTTAGAAAGAAAAGTAGGCTTTATCACCGAAGGATTGACTAGTCAATATGCTGAGCGCTTGTATAAAATGCGCAGAGATAATACTTTGGATATAATCAATTTCATTTCATCAATGAAGACAGAGATCAATCTTTCAGCTAATCACATAAGAAATAACATTATGGTATTGACATTATTATCACAATTTCACAATAATAAAAAGTCCTTCAAGCAAATGACAAGACAAGACGTTTTATCATATCTAGATAAACTTCGCAAGCCAGAATCTGATGATCCCTTACATAGATGGATTGGTACCTATAATGCATATAGGACTTTGATTCTCAAGTTTTTCAAATGGCTTTATTATCCTGATTTACCAGAGTCACATAGGCCAAGACCTCATATTGTAGAGAATATACCAGAGCTAAAAAGAAAGGAGCAATCTATCTACAAGCCATCAGATTTGTGGACTGTGGAAGATGATGTTTTGTTTTTAAAATACTGTCCAAGCATTCGAGACAAATGCTATCATATGATTTCTAGGGATACTGGCTGTAGGCCTCATGAGATATTAAAACTCAAGATAAAAGATGTAGTGTTTAAAACTTCAGGAAATAATCAATATGCTGAAGTTCTGGTTAATGGAAAAACTGGCAGCAGATATATACCTTTAATCAATTCCATTCCTTACGTCAAGGATTGGCTTGACCAACATCCACAGCAGAGAAATCCTAATGCACCATTGATTTGTGGTTATGGCAAAAGTCTTGGAAGACGTATTAATCCGGTGGCAATAACCAAAATATATAAACAATATAAAGCAGGATTATTTGCAAAGCTGTTGTTAGACAGTCATACCGTTTCAGTAGAGGACAAACAGAAAATTAAGGAATTGTTAAAGA
>DATDNG010000375.1:0-21604 GCA_036518375.1 Nitrososphaeraceae archaeon
ATTTTAGATACTGTCCATTCTTGAAATCGTCTATGGCAAGTTGAACCAGAACCAAATTCTTTTGGAAGCATTTTCCATTGGCACCCAGTTCTTAAAATATATAGAATGCCATCCAGAACTTTTCTAAATGGAACTATCGGATGCCCTCTTGTATTATTTGGTCTCTTCGTTGGAATCATTATCTTAAATTCATCCCATAATTCATCAGGAATCCTTCCTTCTATGGTCTGAAAATGTTTCTTTCTCTTATAAGCATAAATCACATGTATAATGAAAATAACTTCAAGCTATATGCCTATCTATTTTTGGGATAGGCTCTAAGTGTATATAAAATGTAAACACGTTAGAAACGTATTCTAGTACTATTATTTTGAAAACGTAGTATTACACAGCCTTTTTGATACAGTATAAAAAGGTTTCCTATGGTAGTGTAACTAACTCATACCATCTTCTCTTGAGTAAATATACAAACCGTCCAAAAATACTCGCTGATCTTTTCCTTTAACCTTAGTGGAGAATTCTATATTGGCGGCTGTCTGTGATACGTGTTCCAAACTTGGTCCCTCAACTACAACATCTTCACCAACAACATTCACCTTTGTGTCATCTCCGACGACTCTAGAAACCCTTGGCGATCTTTCGCCAAAATAATTTTCTACGTATATCTCCTTTCCTCTTGCCTTTACCGAAATCGGAAAATGTGCATAAACAATCTTTAGCTTGTACGTAAAACCATTTTCCACACCTTTAATCATATTTGCAATAATGCTTCTCGCAGTATTTCTTATAGAAAGATCTTTCTTCCTGGTTCCGTATGGTTTTATGATCAACTTATTGTTCTCGATACTAATGGTTGTGGGCATCCTTGTAAAATCCTTCTTTAAGGTTCCTAGTTTACCTTTTACAGTAATGGTATTTTCTTGCTTAGTGATTGTCACCGCAGCGGGTATATCCACCGCGACAATAATATCCTCGTTAGTAGACATATCCAATCAAGGCTCCTCCCAAGCCTTTATTTTGTGCCTCATGATGAGACATGATCCCTTGACTCGTTGACACAAGAAGTATTCCCATATTATACGCAGGCAAAAATTGTCTTTCCCAATCCAGATATCCATCCTTCTTTACACTAAACCTCGGCGTAACTATTCCACATTTGTTAATTTTTGCCAACAACTGAATTCTAAACTTACCAGACCGACCGTCATCAACCTGTTCAAATTCGCCAATAAAGCGGTGTTTTTGCATTACTCGCAACACCTCGCTTGCAAATTTTGATGCAGGTATTACTATACACTCCTTTTTTCTACGTGATTCATTATTATATAAAGTCGTAAATAGATTTGATAGCACATTTGTGGCTGGCATTTTTCTCTCACTCACGCTACTCAGGCATATTTTACGAAACCTAATCTCGCAGCTACTTCTCTGAAGCATTGTCTGCAAAGCATAATCTCATACTTTTGGATAATGCCTACATAGGAACCACACCTTTTACACCATCTATTTCCTCTGCCATGTCCAAGTCGCTTTCTTCCAGTAATAGCATATTCTCGAGGTTTGGGCATTACGCTGTCTCAGCTCCATATTGTTCTTTAAAGAATTCAATTGCTTCCCGTTTTGTTATTCTATGAGCTTTACCAATTCTATTTCTATTCCTTTTCCTTGCGATCCGATATCCAGGCCTCGTTAATGAAATACTGACATCCATTCCGAAAATACCAATCTCGGGATTGTATTTTGTTCCTGGTATATCAATGTGTTCGTGTATTCCAATTGAGGTATTTCCGTAGTTATCAAAAGAAGAAGCCTTCACAATGTTTCTGTTTGCTGCGAGTACGTTTCTTAAAAATTTAACTGCGGGTTCCCTTCTAAGCGTGACCATTGCACCAATAGGCTCTCCTTTATGGATATTAAAGTCTCTGACAGTGTTCTTTGCTCCACGTACGCTCGGCTCTCGGCCAGTCAATTCCACTAACGCATGTTTTGCTTTTTCCAAAGGCTCACCAGATTTTCCGACACCGATATTTATCACAACCTTACCTACGCTAATTTTTCTCATAGGTTGAGTTTCTTGCATTTGTTCTTGATGCATATGTCTAATCCACCCCTATAATAGGCCTCTGAGAACCGATGGTCATAACGATTTCCACAGGGAGCTCAACAGATCTTTCTACAAAAGATACTAGTGCATGTTTTGGCAGAGAAAAAATGCCATCTCTGATATCTTCTATTTTGCCTATGCCGCCAGCATTATCCCCACTTGTTATCAATACAATCGAACCTCTTTCGAATTTAAGATGTTCAATAATTTTTGATTCTGGAAGTTGCACAAGGCATGTGTCACCTACGCTCATGTTCTGATCGCTAATGAGCGTCTTTCCGTCATGGAAACTGTATTGAATTTTGCCTTGTCTGATTACAGCTTTATTTGTGATCTTGATAAGTTTTTTGAGTTTCTCATCATCCTTAATACTGATAGGGACTAGCAACCGGGAGTCTTTTGGTACAAATCTATATGCTTGTCCAGTAGGGGCAAGCTCAACTATATCCATCAATCCAACTCCAAAATGGATGTCTCTTCTTATAATGCCATCCACCCTTACTTTTCCTGCATTTACAATTATTTCAGCTTCATGCATTGTGTTTGCTATTTTAAGTATATCTCTTATGATGATTCCTAATGGATATGCTCTTCTCTTTGGATGGGCGCCAGGTTTCACCTGTAACACAAATTGGCTTTCCTTTCTTTTAATATTCCAGAAGGTTGGGGCCATCTGTCTTTTTAGTCTAAAGTCTCGGCCTATCTTTGCCATTATCTGTCGTCCTCTGCCAATTTTCGTTCTGCTTTCTCATTTTTAGAAGTATTCTTAGGTTTTTTATCAGCTGTGTGTTGTTGTCCAGCTTTTGGCCGACCATCCAAATTGCTTTGAAGTTTTGTTTGCCTGTACGTGTCTTGGAGGTTAAAACTCATGATTGTGACGTCTGACGCGTGAATCTGAACTTTGACATTACCTCCTTTGATCTTCTCTCTCTGAACACCTTCGATTGCCAATGTACCTCTTTCAGTTTTTATCTTTTCAACCTTTCCTTCGATTCCAGAGTATTCGCCACGCATTACCTTGACAGTATCGCCTTTTACTACCCTTGCACTTCGTCTACCGTATTGCTTACGTAGATCATCAGTAAGTGAAGAGCATATTCTTGCACCGAGAATGTGCTTTGGAAGACGAGACATTGTTGCATTCGAACCTGACATCTTTATGTCTTATACTCCTAGATTATCAACGGTGCTAAGTTTGCTATTCTGGGCCATCTTTCTGCTGCTTCTGCAGCAACAGGACCCTTTATATCGGTTCCTTTGATCTCTCCTTCTGGAGTCACCAAAACTGCTGCATTGTCTTCAAATGTCACACGAACACCATTTAGTCTTTTGACTGGATATTTTTGTCTTACTACTACTGCCCCAAAGATTTGTCTCCGAAGTTCTGCTGGACCTTTTTTAACGGTTACTGTCACGAAATCTCCTACTGCAGCAGAAGGCAGCCTGGAGTGTCTTCCCTTGTATCTGGTAACTTGAGCTATACGCAAAATTTTTGCACCTGTGTTATCTGCGCATATTAGCTCAGCAGTAATCGGAAGAGCTCTTGTAACATATGGTCTAAATTCTTCTACTCCCTTTGCCGAAACGGCCCTAGTCTTTGCTGCCATCTTTGTTATTCACCTCGATTATAACGAACGAGACTGTTTTGGACAAGGGTCTACATTCGGCGATTTTGACCTCCAAGCCTTCTTCAACGTCTATGCACTCAGGGATATATGCGTGGAGTTTAGACTTACTTCTCTCATATCTGTTGTATTTTGGTACAGGATGTGGATACTCTCGAGCTACAACTGCCATGTTTTTTGCTTTAGCGCTAACAACCGTTCCACTAAACATTTTTCCTCTTATTGCGAGGATCCCGTGAAAAGGACAAAGTTTATCATCACAAGATTTCCGCGGAGGGGCGACGGATATGCCGATATTTCTAACCATGTTTTTCATCTCGATAAGATAACGTAACACGATCTTCTGGTCTTCCTTTTAGTGCAGAACCATGTATAAAGCAACTACCAGAGGGAAGCTCTAACTTAATTTTTCTTGCTACGGATTTAGATATCTTTTTTATTCCTCTATTTGTTTTTATGCTAATCATATTTTTGGTTTCAAGGATTATGGTACCAGACAAGCCTGTAAGTGGCCTGTCTGAACTATCTTCTATAATTGCATGAAGACCAACAAGCTCGTGTGCGAAAATATTTTTATCGCTAATCATTGTTTTTGATCTTCCTCTCATTTAGAATGGTCAAAATTCGAGCTATGTCTCTACGAATATATTTGACGCTTCCAGTCTTTTTCTTCAAGGTCCCTTTTGCCCCTTCTGATCTAATCTTTGAGAGATCAACCCTAAGATCTGCTAATTTTCCTGATAGATCATTGTCATTCATTTCCCGGATTGTCTTTAGTCTAACCCTTACCATTAGAACTTCCCCCGGCTGCCACAGCTTCTTCCGGCAAGCTGCTTGGAATTACATGTTCATCCGATGATTGTTGTGCTGATAGTTTTTCAGGTGGTGTTTGTGCATCGGTTAGAGATGTATCAGAATAATCAAAGTCTTGTGGAATTTCGTTTTTCAAAGCAATTCTCAACTGTATACCCATAAGACCCATCTTTGTTCGAACATGTGTCACACCCACTTTTACTACCTTCTCTGCCACGTCTCCACTCTTTGGCAGAACGCCAGAAGAATGTTTTTCAAAATGCGCCCGTTCACTTCTAAGTTTCCCTGCAACTGTCACCTCTACACCTAGAGCACCAGCATTACTAATTGTATTTATTGTCCAAAGACACGCCCTTCTAAAAGCTGTCCCCCGTTCAATCAATTGAGCAATTCTGTTACACATTATCTTCGGATTCAATTCTGGGACATCAACTTCCATAACAGATATTTGAGGATTTGTCAAACCAAATTTTTCTTCTAATTTAGAAGTAATATCCTTGATCCCTATACCTTTTCTTCCAATAACAAGACCGGGTCGCGTGACATAAAGAGTTATCCTAGTGCCAATTGGTGTTTTTTGCACATCTACACCGCCATATCCGGCGTCCTTTAAAGTCGCTGCCAAATACTCGTCAAGTTCCATGTTACGATAATTACTTTTCATAACATTCTTTACAGCACTCATTATTCAGACGCTACCTCTTGTGCAACTAATTCTACATGTACAAGTGTGTCAATCTTGGGGCTTGACCTTCCCATAGCCCGAGGGGTAAAGCGTTCTAATTTAGTTCCCTTGTGGACGACTGCGCTGATTATTTTGAGCCTGTCGAGGTCCATTCCTTTATACTCGCCATTTGACTCTAAATTATCAAGTAATTTCAAAAATTCTTTTGATGTTTTTTTTGGAAACCGACCTGCAGAAAAACCATCTCGGATGTTTGATCTGTGTGCAACTTCGTTATTATATCGCCTGTATGGAACCGCAATTTGCCTTGCAATAACATTTTCCAAAAATTCTCTTGCGTCTTCTATTGACTTCCCTCTTATAGCAAGCGCAACTTCGCGAGCATGTTTGTGGGAAATATCTTTTTCTCTAAGCGCAGATCTAACATGCTTTGTTTTGTCAAACGCATTGAAGGCGTAGGAATAAGTTGGCATTCACGAATCACTTTAATGGTACATACAGACTGGACCTTGATGCACCAACTCCAGGAGCTCCGTGCTGAACCCGTTTGTTTGTTATAGCATATTCTCCTAAGTAATGTCCGATCATTTCTTTTTTAATATTGACGCTAGAAAAATCCTTGCCATTGTGAACATTGATATCAAGGCCTATCATGTCAGGGAGGATTATCATGTCTCTGATATGGGTTCTCAATTGACCATTAAGTTTGCCCTCCCTTGCTAATTTTATCTCTTCTCGCAATTTTCTCTTTTCATCGTTCATATAATGAGCAACTCTTTTATCCAGAGATCTTCTCTGTCTGGCATTCAAAAGCGGTAATAGTGCTTCTATCGATAACGCTTGTAATTGTTCAGGTGCGTAACCTTTGAATTTGAACTCACGAACCAATTATACCATAATCTCAACGCATAATACTACTTTTAAATCTACCGTGAGTCGCTCAAGGTGTTAGTAACAATACTCACACAAGCCCCAACTTTGTAGCAAGGTCTCTTGCACCTTCTGCTGCTATAAATTTAACAACGGCCTTCTTACCCTGCACAGTCCTTAGAGTGTTGACATCGGCTGCTTTGGATTCATATAATACTAATAATGCCTCTGCAATCTGCTTCTTGGTGGACTTTTCGGCAACCACAAAAGTCAATTTATTCTCTTTTTCGATCAAATTGAATGTTTTTTCTGTTATATAGGGCTTAATAATTACTTTTTCGGCTTTATCCAAACTGAAAGATTCATTGTTTTTGGTACTCATGTATTATTAATCCTCTCCAGTTGTTGCAGAGGTGCCTTTACGTCATTTAATTGTTTTATTGCACTTTCTGAAAAGATTGTCAACCTCACCGGCTTTGAGCCAGGACTCAAATCCAATACACTTAATTTCTTTACTTGCTTAATGTCTATTCCTGGAATGGATCGAGATAATCGACCAATAGTTTCATCATTGCCCACAGCTATTAAGACGCAGATGGCTGATCTAGATTGTCTATGCCTTCGTCTTGCAGTCCCGGATCTTGATTTTCTCGAAGAATCTGCTCTAATTAATTCTTCTTCAAGACCCAAAGCATCAAGGCATTTTCGGAGATCTTTGGTCTTTGTGACAGATTCAATGTTGTTCGACACTACTATTGGGAAACTTGATATATTATCTACCTTATGGCCACGTCTTTCAATTATATCTTTCTTGGCAGTCGCTGCTATGGCAGAGCACAGGGCTAGCCACTTTTCCTTCTTGTTAATTTTTTTATATAATTTTTTCCATGATTCTGGTGGATGCGGTGCCCTACCGTGCCTTACTCCCGCGACTCCCGCTGCTTGTCCTGCTCTAGCGAATCCCTCGCCCCGAGCTCTTGCAATTCTTGCAATTCCCAGCCCCGTATTACGTGATTCAGCACTGACCATCTCTCCAGCCATTGGATAGCGTCCCTGTTTTTGGAATGAATGCGACAACAAATTCACATACGCCTTATGAATGATATCTGGCCTAAAGACAGTTTCAAATATAGGAGGTAAATCTATATTATATAAATCAGTGCCATCAATTTGTAGAACTTTTGTCTTAGTCACTGAACTACGACCTCTAAGACCTTAGGTTCTATTATCTTGGAGTTAAATCTTCTGATTGCATGTCTTAACTTTATTATTCTTTTAGGAACACCTGGAATCGAACCTTTTAACACCATGTAGTCACCTTTTACTATTCCAAAATGTTTGAAGCCACCGGAAGGATTGATCAAATTTTGTCCATCCGATTCGGTATTTGACATTATCAAAATCCTCTTGTTATATTCTGTTCTTTGATGAAAACCTCTTTGTCCTTGTCTTGCGACAGTATACATTACTACCGCGGGAGATATGGGACCCAAGGTACCAACAGCACGTACACTCTTCCTTGATTTATGTTGCTTCCTCTTGATGCCAAACCTTGTTACCGGGCCTTCTACACCCTTACCTCTAGTTATTCCGAAGACATCAACATATTGGCCCGTTTTTAAAATATCAGCTGCGCGAATTTGTTTTCCTAGAAGGCCTTTAAGATAATCGTATTGATTTTTAATGTCGGCACCTGAAACGGCTACTTCAAAAACAAATGGTTTCTTTTGTGAGATGTTTACCTCATTTGGCAAAATTGCCACTAGTGCCATAATAGAGGTCACCTTGTCGAGAACCAATTCTGCTTTAGAGAAAGCTTCTTGAGAAAAATTAGCCTGGAATTTCCTGTCCAATTTTTTTGGAAGATCCTTGGAATAAATGTCGAAAAGCGCACGCCTCCCATGATGATCTTCAGTATAGCCGCGAATACCTATGAGTCTTAGTGGAGGAGTCACAATAACTGTAGCTTCGTTTAGAAAATGCTTTCCATAATTAGGCGTCCTTTCACGATCATCTATCGTCAATACATGAATTTCACCTGCTTTAAACCCCGCAAAACCAAGCAAGGTTGCTTTTTCTGACCGGATGTTTGGCCAAGTCCTTATCCTTGGCTCCAAACTCTTCGCTCTTGCCCTTGGTCTAAATGCAACACTACCTCTTCTAGGTGCACTATACTTCCGATGACCCATAGATAAAGCAAAACATTGACGCCCTTTAATAAATTTATAATTTATATTTATATGTGGACGAATTGTTTATTTGAATAAAGCATAATTGAGGATTGCTAGCGTTCCCAATACTGCCTCCTCTAATCTGACAGTTTCAGTTGCCTGGCATGGAAACATATTTACCACGAATTCAAATGACTTCATACTTTGACCTTCACTGGCTAATATCTCATCTACTCCTTTCCCGGGAGCACCGAAAACTACTAACAAGTTATGAATCGAGTTTAGGCAGGTAACAATCCTGCCTTCTTTATTATGGAAGTACGATCCCTTTTTGGATGTAACTATAATTTTTGTTCTTTCAGTTTCTTGCAATAATTCGCGAAGGTTTGAAACACCTCGGACCTCATATCCCCAATAGCAATCTTTGATATCTTCCATAGTGGCTTGCCTAACCTTTAATTTAGGATACGCTGAAATGATCTTTACATTGACCTTTTCTCCTTGCCGTTTAGCATTGCCTTCATAGGGCACGAGCACACCAAGGCCAATATCCACATAGGGGACACCTTTAAAAAGTATGATAACGCCGACACGGATATCGCCGGCTCTGACGCGCTTGATATCTTCAAATTTTTTATGATGTGGTGCTTTTATGGGGTGCAGGATTCCAGCATATTCAAGTTGAGGCATACGAGGATACAAGATCTTCCTCAGATACTGCGGAGTATCCAAATAGCGTAAAAGTATCTTTAAAATATTAGGATCTTCCTTATCAATACGAGACGTTTTATCGTGATAGATGTAAATTCTACTTACCCTGAAAATAGAGCATGCTCTAGCAAATCTCGAAACTTTGATACTCTTGTCCCTTTTTGTTTGCTCATCGGAGATAGAAGAATCAGGAATAGCTATCCAAATGTTTACAAATTTCCCCATTTATTCTCTTAACAGGACTTTGATTAAATCTACTTGACAACTATTTGCTTCAAATATGACACGTCCTGATGTCCCTTCCTTGTTTATTAGGATTGTAGAAGGGGTTCGTTGTAATTCGATCCAAATCTTGCTCGATTTTTTCGAACCATCTGGAAACGATGAGATTAGGCGCCTTTGTCCTGATTCTAGACGCCTCCATAAATCAGTTTTCAAATTATTCTAATAAATGAATTAAAGAAATGTGGTCATTTGTTAGTAATTCGCTGTCGTGCCATTTCTGCATACTTTTCAATATCTCCCTCTTCTACTTTGTGCATTGTCTTTGTTTCATTATCTATAACTGCCATCTTTATATGCCTGGTGCCGGTCTTGTCTTCACTTACTAGATAAATTGATTCTATTGCAAGAGCACTTGCATCATCCATGGAGATGTCATCATTATATCTCTTTTCTAGGAACTCAGTCACTTGGTCACTCCCTGCACCAATAGCTACAGCATCATATCCTATGTAGGTGCCACTGGGGTCAGTCAGGTAAAGAGCTGCACCGCTCTTATCAACTCCTGCAAGTATTAAAGCCACACCAAAAGGTCTCACACCTGCATACTGTGTAAACTGTTGAGCCATGTCAGCAATGTTTTTTGCCACACCTTCAACATCCACTGGTTCATCATAGATTAAACGATTACTTTGCGCAAAGAACCTTGCATGATCAACCTGTGTCCTAGCGTCCGGTATGTATCCGGCTGCTGCTACCCCAATGTGATCGTCAACTTGAAAGATCTTTTGGGTTACACTAGAGATCTGCAATTTCCTAGCTTTTTCTTCTACTGCTAGAATTACACCTGTCTTACTTTTAATTCCTATGGCTAATGTCCCTCTTCTAACTGTTTCAATCGCATATTCCACTTGGTAGAGTCTCCCGTCTGGAGAAAAAACAGTAATAGCTCGGTCATAACCTGCTGCTGCTGGTAACAATACATTTTTTCTACCTCGCAATGTTTAATTTAAATTTACCTTCAAATTTTAGGAATCATATATTAGCATGCCAGAAGACGAAGTGAGTTTCTACGGCCACTTGAATATACAGTCGCTTCATCCGAGGACAATAGAAATAACAAGGGATGCGAAACTAAGTTTAAGAGGAGATTGCATAGTAGGAGTTAGGGCGAACAAGTCATGTAGTGATCTAAATCACACATTGCAACGCGCTTTGAAGAATGACGACTCATTGGCAAAGATTCAAATTATCGTTGGGAACAGCTCGTTCGAAATTAGCGGTCGTGGTTGCAAAGAACTTTTACTTTTCAGCCGAGATGATATCGTCATTCGCAAGTCCAGTTTTGTTTGTCCTAGGACTATGTCAATCTGTTGTGACAAAGCTTCCTGTGATATTCCTAGGGAAATGATCCTTTCTCTAAGGGATCCGGCCACAAAAGGGATTTTTATGATATCCGTAGAGTAGCAATAGCGACCTAACAGAGAATCAGAATTTTGCCCTAGTAATTTTCTCGTAAGCATATATATATCTGCTACTCAACCTGGCTACTAATTCATCAGGTATTGTTGGTGGATCAGGTTTTTTACCTTCTTTTGCGAGTCGGTCTAATTTATCTTTGAACCCAATTTGTATAAGCCAGTCTCTTAGTAGTTGCTTATCATAACTTTCCTGAGTTCTTCCAATTGAGTAATTACTAGTTAACCATAGGCGATACTCGTCAGGACCCAATGAGTCACCTAACAATATTTCTCCAGTTTTGGGTTCTCGGCCGAACTCAAATTTAACATCCGCAATTAGGAATCCAGACCTCTCTACGATAAGGCTCATTTTTTTGTATAGGTTTATTGATGTTTCCCTAAGATAAGCAAATTCCTTATTTGACAGAAGCCCAGATGACACTATATCGCTTTTGGTAATTGGCTCGTCATGTTGCTCTGACTTGGTAGTTGGATCAAAGATTGGCTCAATTAGCTTTGCAGCCTTTATAGGTATAAAATTTTTTGGAATCATGGAGGCAACTGGCTCCTTCCCGTAGCGCTCCAGTAAACTACCGTAAAAGTACCCTCTTACTATACATTCTATCGGTATCATATCCATCTTTTTTGCTATTAATTTGTCTTTGTCTTTTACTCTTACCATGTGATGCCTTACATCAAGGTTGTTAAACCAGAATTCTCCAAATCTACAAAGGACCTCACCTTTCCTAGGAATAGGTGTAGTCATCCTGACGTCGAATGCAGAAATACGGTCAGAAAAGTGCAATAAAATATCCCCATTCTGCAAATCGTAAATGTCTTTTACCTTTCCCCGACGCAGCAATTTCATAGAAACATTATATTCTTTGAATAGCATAAAAAAATGTCTTTGTGATCTAGCTTGTCATTATGAGTTTGAGATCTAGAAGCAAAGGTCATGGTGGGATTTGGACCCACGACCTAAGGTTTACAAAACCTTCGCTCTGGCCAGGCTGAGCTACATGACCAAGATGTCTCGACTCATTCAGAGTTCCGCATCTGAAGATAATTAATAGTTTCGGTAAATATCATGGTCTACAATCCCAATTGTTAAATCCAGCATAGTGACTTCATCATGTCGACGACCATGCCAAAATTTGTCGTTATTGTCACAATAGAAAACAAGCCACATATCAATGATCCAGAAGGCGAAACTATTCATAGAGACCTTGTTATTAGGGGAGGATATTCGAGCGTCGAATCAGTAAGGTCAGCGAAGACCTTGAAAATCATAATAAGGGAAAGGTCCGAAAATGAAGCTGAAGAAGTTGTTCGTAAGCTTTGTGAAGAGCTCCGCATCTATAATCCGGTTGTAAGTAGTTGCAGCGTGAAATCAGCTGGCAAATTACCTGCTAAAGCTAAAATATGACCTGGTCAGTAACGTAAACTAATACATGGAGAATCTTAATCTTCACCTTTTGTCTGTACTCTTGACCTAAAAATGGGTTTAATCCCAAGTGGAGTATAATCTCCAGTAGAACAGCTGAAACATAGCTCCTCAGGGGAAAGTCCTATAGCGCTGGATAGATTTGAAGTGTCGTTATAAGCAACATAGTCAGCATGAATGATATTGGAAACCTTTGTGCCAATATCAGTATTTGAGCATTCTCCTTTAGCTTGCTGATATGCTATTAGCTCCTGTTGAGAAGGAAAGTCAATACCTGCATAGCAGGGATAGCGAATCGGAGGATATGTGATAATCATACTGATCTTTTTTGCACCAGCAGCACGAAGGATCTGGATTATGTATGCTGAACTTGTCCCTCTAACAATGCTGTCGTCAATGACAACTACATGCTTATCTTTAATAACTTCGCGAATCGGTATGATTCCCTTGTTAATTTCCACTCTGTCTTCATGATGTGGTTCTATGAAGCTACGATTCGAACCTTTTTTTCTATATCTGTCCTTAAGTAACCCTTCTTCATAATCAAGACCTAATTCTTGTGAATATGCTAAAGCAGCAGGTCGAGCAGAATCGGGTACCGGTATTACGACATCAGCATCCCTAATCGGAAACTTCTTGGCTAATAATAGCCCTATCCTTTGTCTTGCTTCGTACACGTTCACGCCCTCTATGACGCTGCTTGGATGGGCAAAGTAAGTATATTCAAAGGCACAATGTGCATGAGATTTTTCTGCAGAGAATTGGCGGAATTCAATCCCATCTTTATTCATTTTCACTAGCTCTCCCGGTGATACATCTCGAATTATTTTTGCCCCTAAAGCAGATAGAGCACAAGATTCTGATGCCACTATGTATGTATTGGTGTCTCTATGGTGTCCCAATATCAGTGGACGGAAACCCCTGGTATCACGAGCCGCGTAAACTGAACCACTGTCAGTTAGAAATGTGAAGCAGAAGGAACCGACCATTTCTCCCTTTAAAATGTATAATGCTTTAGTCATGTCCCCTTGGTCGGCCATGTGCATCACTAGACGTTGAGCTGCGATGAGGGTATCGCTCATAGTATGTGGAGTAAAAGTACAACCACCAACCATAGTTGATAACTCTTCAACATTTGCAATTGTTCCGTTGTGTGCAATACATAAATCCTTTATTTTCAGTGGCTGAGCATTTTCCAATGTGCTCTTACCGAACGTTGAATAGCGAACGTGGCCAATTGCAGCATGCGAGGTAAACTTCTTTACTATAGATTGAAACTCTAAGGCTGCTGCAGAAACCAAGCCCAATCGCTTCAGTGGTGGTTTGCCAGGAATCGCAAGGCCCCAGGATTCTTGGCCTCTGTGTTGCAGAGCGCGTAAAGCATCTATGACAAGTGATATCACATTGTGACCATCGAGCGAAAACATACCAATCACGCCACAGTTTTCGTGAACCATGCTATACCTGTGCCTCTGTAAAATGCTCTTCTAAAAGATTATGCGGCGAACTTTTGCAATAAAGTCTATACATAAAATCTACCCCTTCTGACATGTCTTATACTAAACCTCTAAAAAACGTTGGCGTATATCCTTCTACTTTTATATAATACCACATACTATATATTAATGCACTCGGACAGCAAGTGGATAAATCAAAAACTAATACCAAATAAGATAAAAATTAAACCGACTTCAGTCAGTCATCATTCTTTCTAATGCCTTGGAGCTCTCCGATAATTTTTTAATAGGAATATCCACAACTAACCCCATGTTTTTGTCTATGAATTTCACACTTTGATTGCTCCCTGCTGCCCTTCCAATCCGAGCAAAACGGAGTTCTTTGAATTCTGAAAGTATTTTCTGTACCTCGCTTGGTTGTTTGGTTCCGATAATATAGCGAGACTGAGACTCTGAAAACAGAAGATTATCTAATCTAGAGCAAGAGTTAGGGATGAGATTAAGATTCATATCCAATCCTACTTTTCCTGCTATTGCCATTTCGCTCACTGCTACAGCCAATCCACCCTTCGAACAATCATGAATACAATTAACCAGATTCTTTGAGATTAGTTGCAATACAGCCTTTGAATTCAGTTTATCAACGCTCAAGTCTAATTTTGGTACATTTCCCCCGCTTATCCGATGATACCATTCGTAGTATTCAGAGCCACCCATTTCATCTGAGGTTGATCCTATTATAAAAATAAAGTCATTAGGTTTAAAAGATAGATCAATGATGGAGGAGTGCTGTTCAACCAATCCCAACGATCCTATAACAGGAGAAGGCTTTATCGCTCCTTTAGCAGTCTCATTATAAAAGCTTACTTTACCTCCTACTACAGGAATTTCCATGTGCTTGCAGAAATCAGCTATTGCATTTACTGCTTGGACAAAAGTCCAAAATATGCCTGGATCATCAGGACTCCCAAATTGCAAATGATCTATTATCCCTATGGGTTGGGCACCAGTGCATATGACATTTCTGCATGCCTCCGACAGAATACCTAGAGTTCCTTGATAGGGATCCAGGTAGCAGTGTTTGGAGTTACCATCTAGCTTAACTGAAATGAATTTGCCATTGCCAATTCTTAAAACGCATGCATCGCCGCAACCAGGTTTTAGCACTGTCCGTAAACCAACTTCATGATCATATTGCTGATAAACCCATTTCTTATTTGCAATACTAGGATTAGATAAGAGTTGAAATAAAATCTCATTAACGTTATTGTCTTGTTGTATATCAAAAAATTTCTTTAATTTACTTAGATACTCGGGTTTTTCT
This sequence comes from Nitrososphaeraceae archaeon, assembly GCA_036518375.1. Classification (GTDB taxonomy): domain Archaea; phylum Thermoproteota; class Nitrososphaeria; order Nitrososphaerales; family Nitrososphaeraceae; genus Nitrososphaera_A. The sequence goes on from DATDNG010000375.1 coordinate 14,887, forward strand.
ATTTCTCTATCCAAAAGAGGTGCATGGGCAAAGAGGTGGGAAGGCAATGCCGCAACAATCCTTCCATGGAATCGAATCACTACGTTTTGACTGTCTATGACTTTACCAATTATAGCATGTGTGATGTCATACTTATTGAATATGGATCTTATTGTTTCCGCTTTTGAATTGTCTGTTATATACAGCATTCTCTCCTGTGATTCAGATATCATTATTTCGGCAGGTGACATATCATTATGCTTCAAATGAATTTTGGTCAATTCTACATCGAAGCCCTTTTTCAAATTATCAGATGCTTCCGACAGACAACAAGAGAGTCCGCCTCCTCCTAAATCCTTTACTGCTTTTATGCATCCTCGCTCTGTTGCTTCAACTGTCGCCTCAACCAGTAACTTTTCCAAAAATGGATCCGGGATTTGTACTGCTGATCTATTCTCTCCTTCTAAAACAGCTGATGCAAATGATGCTCCGTGAATTCCGTCTCTACCAGTAGGCCCACCAGCTAGAATGATCAAATCATCGTTATCAACTTTGTTTGCAATAACTTGCTCCCTCCTAGCCACACCTATAGAAGCAACATCTACAAGACAATAATCCTCAAAACATGGATCAAATTCTACCTCGCCCCCTACTGTGGGTATACCTATACAGTTACCATATTCGGCGATCCCGCGTACAACATTTTTGAAAAGCCATTTTGACTTTACCTTTGATTTGTCTTCCATCGCAATAGGGGCAAATCTCAATGAATCGAGGATTGCAATGGGGCGACTGCCCATCGAGATTATATCTCTTATGATACCTCCAACACCAGTGGCAGCGCCTCCATACGGCTCGACAGCGGAAGGATGGTTGTGGCTTTCTATGTGGACCGTGACAACGTATCCATCTCCAACGTCTAACATTCCAATATCATTTGCTAAACCGGTTACTACTCGAGGTCCGATAGTAGGCAATAATCTTATATATTTTTTCGAGGATTTATATGAACAGTGTTCAGACCATTGTGCACCGATCATCTCTAACTCAATCGCACTTGGTTCACGTTCTAATTTATACTTCAGATAGTCAACTTCCTTATCCGTCAGCATCATGAGAAAAATGGGGAAATGGTGTTATACTTAAGCATATAATGTCATTGTTCGTTTAGCAAATAAGATATGAGTGAATGAAATATCGATATTGCACTATTGTTACTTTTTGCAGGACAAAGAATACTTTCACTCGCCCTTTCAGGATGCGGCATCATGCCCATTACATTTCCTTCCTCATTACAAATAGCGGCGACAAGATTCATAGAGCCGTTGGGATTGTCGTTGACATATCTAAGGACAATTTGGTTCTTCTTCTTCAAATGTCCTAAAACTGAAGTATCAACTATGTATCTTCCTTCACCATGGGCAATTGGAATCGAGACCTTTTGATTTTTTGAGAATCCAATTGTAAAGGGCGTCTTATTGTTATGTACCTGAACAGTTGTCCATCTACATATAAAATTAAGAGAATTATTCTTGATTAGAGCTCCAGGGAGCAAACATGATTCAACAAGGATTTGGAAACCATTACAAATACCCAGTATAGGTACACCATCATTTGCCATCTTTTTAATCTCCCCAATAACTGGACTATGGGCAGCGATAAGGCCAGCACGAAGGCGGTCGCCGTATGTAAAACCTCCCGGAATTATGATAGCATCATAATGAGAGATTTTGTTTTTCTTGTGCCAGACTAGATCAGCTTGTACTTTTAGAATATTATTTAGGACATAATGAACGTCACGATCGCAATTACTACCAGGAAACACTATGACTCCAATCTTTGGCGCCTTTCGATCGAAGATGGAACTTTGCATTGTTAATACTTCTATGTTTAAATGTTTAGAATAGATTGCCTATATATAACATTACTAAGTTGAGAAGGCAGAAATTAGAAGTCTTACCTTAGATAATCCTGTGTTGTTAGCTGAACAAGATAATTACAAAGTTTTTATCCTGAATTGAAAAATTAGTAATAATGGTTGACGCAATTAGAAATATCATGACAAAGGCAGTTGTCACAATCGATGAGAATAAAACTGCTCTAGAAGCAGCTAGATTAATGTCTGAAAGGGGTATCAGCTCACTAATAGTTATAAAAGATGGAATGCCAAAAGGAATTTTGACTGAACGCGACTTTATTAAAAAAGTATGCGCGAAAGAATTGCACATTTCGCAAGTAAAAATAGCCAATATCATGTCCAAGATCCTAACGTATGCTGACCCGGATACTCCCATAGAGGTAGCGGTGCAGAGAATGGTCAATCAAAGGATCCGAAGATTGCCTATCATGCAAGAAGGACAAGTTGTTGGAATTGTCACAGTTACGGATTTGGCAAGACATCTAAGGACCATACTATTGCTCGAAGGTGCATTATCGGACAAAGCATAAGCATTATCTGAACGGACAGTGAAAAATATCCAGGTCAAATGAGCTTAAATTCTAATATTTGACGCTACAAGACATCTGCATACAGTTTCCTAACGAGCTTGCTTTCGGTGATCTTTCACAAATCCGACAGACCTTTGTGTCTCCAGTTTCTTTGCCCTTTGGATAACTTTTTTTTCTAGATCTTGTTTGTATTTCACAAGCTTGGAAGCAAATTTTCCATATTTGAGCGCCAGAATTTGGCATGCGAGTATTCCTGCGTTCTTAGATCCATTAATGGCGACTGTAGCTACTGGTACCCCTGGCGGCATCTGCACTATTGACATAAGCGAATCCAAGCCGTCTAAGCTGGCGGTTTTAATTGGCACTCCTATCACAGGAATAGTTGTAATGGAGGCAACCATCCCTGGGAGATGCGCGGATCCTCCAGCACCAGCGATGATGACTTTGATTCCTCTTTTTCTGGCTGCTTTTGCGTAATCTAGCATTCTTTCAGTGGTCCGGTGCGCTGAAACCACTTTTATTTCGCTGGATATTCCAAATGAATTTAAAATGAGCTCAGCATCCTTCATCACAGGAAGATCTGTTTCACTTCCCATTATTATGCTGACAAGAATGTTATGTATTTTGGTCACTATCTATTCCACTACCACTTTTATTGTTCTTTTTGCTCTTTCTGCTGTTGATATTGCTTCTAGCACATTTTTTGCAGTCACTGTAATATGCCCGAGCTTTCTGCGAGGCTTTGATATTTTTTTGCCATAAATGTGCAATTTTACACCTGGGATAGACAACAATTCCTTTATTCCTTTTATTTTATACGTTCCATTATGTCCCTCAGAACCAAGTATATTTACCATTACAGCAGGGGTCAGCAATCGAGGCTTTGATAAGGGAAGATCTAGGATGGCACGAATGTGATGTTCAAATTGTGAGATCGAGCAAGCCTCAATAGAATAATGGCCAGAATTATGAGGTCTTGGAGCAATTTCGTTCAGTATAACGTCTTCGTCATTCGTAACGAACATTTCTATTCCAAATATTCCAGCCCCTTTTAAAGCCCCGATCGTTTTCTCTGCTATTTTCTTCGCTTTAAGGCCGACTTTTTTAGATATCCTAGCGGGAACTATAGTCATATCAAGAATATTGTTTTTATGGATATTTTCTGATACAGGAAATGATACAATTTGGCCGTGAGAGTTCCTTGCGACCATTATGGATATTTCCTTCATAAATGGTATGAACTTTTCTAGCATACACTGTTTTCCATGAAAGAATTCAAAAGCTTGATATATTTTATTTTTAGAGGAAATCAAAAAATTACCTCTACCGTCATAGGAATCTTCACAGGCTTTGAGCATGGCTGGTAAACCGTATTCTGTACAGAGATTTCTCAAACACTCCTCAGATCTAACTAGATCAAATTTAGGCACAAAGATATTATTATGCATTAGAAACGACTTCTGTCTGAACTTATTTTGGATTATTCTCAAAGTTTCAGGGGATGGATACACAGGGTATCGTTCAGATTCTAAGCTCTTCAAAGCTTTTGAATTTGCCAGCTCTATTTCATACGTTATTACGTCGGACTTTTTTGCTAATTTTCTAATTGCTAACTCGTTCTTAAAGTCAGCAAGAATGAGTTCATCCGAGAGGCACGACGCTGGACAGTCCTCACTTGGATCCAAAATGATGATTTCAAAGGACATGCGCTTGGCTTCTTGGGCAATCATTTTTCCAAGCTGCCCTCCACCAATTATCCCTATCCGAATAGGATTTTTCATTGTGATAGCTTTGTCGATTTGTCTCATGAATCATTTTACTTCTTTTATAAGGATAAATTAAGTCTTCGGCCATGATTTATCCAATGCTGCCATATAATAATCTGACGAACGTCTACGTTGATAGCATACGCGAACATGCAACATGATTATAAACAGTTGGCACAAATATCGGTCTCCACGAGATTTCTACCCAAATCATGGGGATGTGTAGGCATCAAAGCTCCACTTTTGCCCAATGTTTATCACGGAGTACTTTAAAAAGAGTACCTGCCCTCTACCAATTATGAGTCTTAAGGGTAAAGTTGCAATAGTGACAGGAGCAGGAGGAGGAGTTGGAAGGGCTACTACAAAACGATTAGCTGCGGAGGGATCCAAAGTCGTTATGGTTGGAAGAGAAAGACAAAAGCTAATGAAGGTGATCTCCGAAGTCAATGACAGTAAAAACCTTTTACCCGTTACAGCAGATGTCACCAAGGAAGCTGAAGTACTAAATGCTATAGAGCAAGCTATTTCTGCATTTGATAGAATCGATATTTTGGTAAACAATGCTGGTGTTCTTAATGAGGCAACTCCTTTTCATTTGATGACAGATGACCAATGGCTACCATTAATCAATACTAACCTTATCGGGACTTTTAGAACTACGAAAGCGGTACTTCCTATTATGATGGAAAGAAATCATGGAGGTTGTATAGTGAACATCTCGTCAATACTGGGAATACGAGCGATCCCTAAAGTTCCATTTTCTGTTTACGGCGTAACTAAAGCGGGTGTAATAATGTTTACAAAAAGTATTGCTGTAGAATATGGTCAATACGACATACGCTGTAATTGTATTGCTCCTTCTACTATACGTAGTCCTATAATTGAGCCATATCTTCAAGACGAGAACGCAAAAATGGTACTTGAATCATCGTTTCCATTGCGTAGGATAGGTGATCCCGAAGATATTTCCGGAGCAGTGTGCTATCTCTGCTCAGATGATGCAAAATGGATTACGGGAACAATTCTAACTGTGGATGGAGGAATAACTGCGAAGCAGTAATACAATGGGCTTCAGGTAATCATCGCAGAAGAATGCGCTAGTAGCCTTGTGGTATTTCTTCTAATAATGGGAATTACTTTTTTTAGTATAATCTGGTGAAAATTTTCTGTGTCTATATCAAAGGATAAAAGCAATACATACGAAAGACGACTACTATAATCTGTGACTGGTATAGTAGCGCGAATTAGCTTATTATAATGCGAGCTGGCATAGATTATCTTGCCCAAGAGGTATTCCCATCGAAGCCTTGTATACTGTCGCGTGGCTGCTGTGATGGCATACTGTGCTCTTTCTTCTGGCCCAAGCAATGGTTTCAAGCCTTTCCTTAATGAAGTAGACAGCAACTTTCCTTCCTCATCTGCAATCCCAGCAAACCTGATAGAATTGTCCACGGCAATAACCTCATCACAAAACTTTTTAAAGAATTGATCCTTCAACTCATTAGTCATACGAGCAGGTATATTTTGAATTTTATGGTGGTAATTTCGTCTAAGACTTTATGTAACGTTATTTGAAAAAGAATAGTGTGCTTTATTGGATAAGACATCTTAAACTATAAAATCTGTATTCCATGAAGAAAGGCAAAGTAGTAGCAACCCTTAAGGATTGACCTATAAATAACAATTTTATTTCCTCCAATTTATGTAGCATTGTTTATGGAGATCAAAGAGGGCTCCTTTGTTTTGCTTTTTCATACAAGCAGGAAAAAATGGCTGACTAAGGTTGGCATAGAAAAAAAGATGCATACTCATCTAGGCATCATAGATGTTTCATCGACTATTGGGATGGAGTACGGCTCTGCAATCAGAACTACAGAAGGCAAGATTGTTTACCTTATCGAGCCTACTATTCACGATTTTATAATGAAATCAAAGCGAAGGACGCAGATAGTCTATCCAAAAGATCTAGGGTTTATTGCTGCTCGTACAGGATTAAAAAACGGATCAAAAGTCGTAGAGATTGGTACTGGCAGCGGTGCACTCGCAACCTTTATGGCAAGTATAGTGAAACCTGACGGCCACATTTACACTTATGACATAAACGATGAATTTATGGAGATTGCCAAAGAAAACCTAGAAAGAGCTGGCTTGAATGAATACGTTACAATGCATCACCAAATTGACCCATCTGGTGGATATATCATAAGGGATGCAGACATAGTAATAGTGGATCTGGCTGATCCATGGACTATTGTTAATCAAGTTCAGCAGGTCTTGAAGGGAAGTGGCTCATTTGTAGCCATTTGTCCAACTATGAATCAACTAGAAAAAACAGCATCAGAACTAAGGCTAAATAGCTATATTGACATCGATTGTGTAGAATTAATGATACGGAATATTGAGGCGAGAGAAGGGATGACAAGACCTTCAATGAGAATGATAGGTCACACTACATATTTGGCCTTCGCTAGAAAGACCGAAGTAACAGACAAGATAACGCAAGCTTGTCCAAATTGATCTATTAT
>DATDNG010000376.1:0-10003 GCA_036518375.1 Nitrososphaeraceae archaeon
TTACCAAATGCTCCACTAAGTTCAAGATATAGACTGTCTGGAGTAGCTTGATGAACTGCAAGAACCAAATCATTTTGATCCTTTTTAGGTGTTTTATATTCGGTTATTGTTTTATGAAAGCTATCCAAATGGCATACCCGCCTTGTGCGATATTTGTACTCTAGCCAATCTGTCAACTGCTTTGAAAGCTCTTCAGTTAGGAAAACGGTCCTATCTACTTTGGTCTTTGTATATTCTCCACGTACAAATAACTTGACTGGGCTTGATTTAAAATCAATATCTTTAATCCTTATAGATAATGCTTCAACAGCACGCATTCCTGTAGCTGCCAGCAGCATGACATATGTTTTCAGCCTAATATCAGAACATGAATTTAAGATATTTGCTACGTCTTGTTTGTCTAGCGCTTCCTTGGTTTTCCTAATGACTTTGGGTAACTTTACTTTTAGCTTAAACTTCCTTGGACTGATGTCTATGTCATAATACTCTAGCAAGTTCTTGGCTGTTACCACTCTTGCTTTAGTGTAACTGAAGAAATGTGTCTAGTTCCTTGCAGGTAGGCGACATAGCTACTTAATACCTTGTAGGGGTCCTCATGTCCTTCTTTTACCTTCTTTATCAGATTATCTGTGTTAGTATGATATTTGCTTGACATGAATGAATCAAAGGCGTTTAGCCTGTATTCATAGGCTCTGGCAGTAGACTGACTCATTGCTTTTGTATTTGTAATGTACGCCGATATAGGCTGGCTTTTACTTTGCATTGTTTATAAGACAATGATATAATGTTCTCCTTATAAGGATATTGTATTTATGTATATTTATGCATATGAAATACATTTATCTATAATGTATTTGTAAATACATACATCCTAGAATTTAAGAAAAATCGTTAAATGTCCGTTTTTTGATACAGCTAAGGAAGATAAGATAAAAAATTCAGTAGGTAATCAAATGAATATACCACGAATTGTTGTCGGGGGAGTAACTAGTGGAGTTGGTAAAACTACCATAACTGCTGCTATTATGTATGCACTAAAAAAAAAGGGGTTACAAGTTCAACCATTCAAAGTTGGTCCAGACTTTATTGATCCTAGTTACCACACATACGTAACTGGTAGGCAGTCACGAAACCTTGACGTATGGATGATGGGCAAGAATGGTGTTTTAAAATGTTTCTATAACGCATCATATGGAGCCGACATTGCGGTAGTTGAAGGTGTTATGGGCCTCTTCGATGGAATTTCAGGCAAAAATGATTTCTCAAGTACAGCCCAAGTAGCAAAAATACTTGGCGCACAGGTGATACTTGTAATTGATGCAGGAAAAGCCGCGCGCTCTATTGCAGCTATAGCAACTGGTTTTTTACATTTTGATAAGAAGTTAAGAATAATAGGAATAATTCTCAACAAGGTTGCTGGAGACAAGCATGCAAATTTTATCGCTGAAGCTTTTGCTGATAAAGTTAAAGTTCCCATAATAGGCATAATCAGACGTAATAGGCAAATCACTATGGTGGAACGTCACCTAGGTCTTATCCCTGCACCAGAACTAGAAGAAATGCAGAAGAAAGCAATTTTTCGATCTGCAAAATTTGTGTCAGAGCAAATCGACCTTGATAAAATAAAACACTTATTAAACAAAGTATACTGGACTGATTTACCGCCACAGATACACCTTCCAAATGGTCAAATAAAGATCGCAGTAGCACTAGATGAATCATTTAACTTCTACTATGCTGATAATCTGGAGGCTTTGAGAAAACAAAAAGCAGAACTCATTTTCTTCAGTCCAACAAATGATAATAAGCTACCTGAAAATGTTCATGGAGTTATTCTGGGCGGAGGGTTTCCAGAGGTTCTGGCAGACAAACTTGAAAAGAATAAATCAATGAGAAAATCCATTTCTAAAGCAGCAGAAAATGGAATTCCAATTTATGGTGAATGTGGAGGGTTGATGTATCTTACTAGATCAATTAGAGGTTACAATAGAGATGAACGGAAAAAACGTAACATGATAGGGTTGATAGATGCAGATACTCTCATCAGTGGTAAATTGACGTTGAATTATACAGAAGCGAATTCTAATGCATCCATTTTTGGCAAGATCCCAAACATCAGAGGTCATGAGTTCCATTATTCCAGAATAGAAAATATTGCAAGAGATTCAAAATTTGCATACGTTATGAAGAGAGGAATTGGTATAGGTAATAAAAAAGATGGCTTTATAGTATATAATTGTCTTGCTTCATATATGCACCTTCACTTTGCAGACAGCAGATTACCAAAGAGGTTCGTTGAAAGTTGTATCCGATGTTCATTAAGATGACTATTTTTGGCATAATTACAGCAGCATCTCAGTACGATTCATGATAAAATTTTACTTCTTATAGTCTATGCATAAGGTAGGTAATAGCCTTGAGATTTCAGTAATTGCATCCCAATCCCTATTCTTTGCCTCTGATGGCTTTTCTTATCAATTCATCTCCAACTGATACTATGTCTTCTCTATACTTGCTATATGCAATGATGTTTATTCAAATATTAGGTATTAATGTTAAGAAATAAGTAATATAATAATTGCTACAACTCTTTTTATCAAATTGTCAAGTCAATCATTAGTTTTGCAACATCTAAAAATATAGATCAAATTATTAAGAATGGTTGTTGGGATCTGTAGTGGAATTTTTAATTATAAACATATTTGGCATGGGTTGTTATTGGGAGATACAAATGGTATGAGATTTCTTATAGGGGAAAATAATAAATCCATAGCATTAACCTATAGAATGATATTAAAAAAACGAAACCACAAAGTTAGGATTGCGTACAATGGCGAAGAGTGTCTGAAAGTTTATAGAAGATCCCAAAAACTAACTTCGATAACAGGTCCATTCATGCATGCTAAACCTTTTGATGCGGTTATACTAGATTACAAAATGCCAAAGATGAATGGCATACACGTTGCAAAGGAAATACTTGCAATAAACCCCAATCAACGGATAATACTTGCATCTTGCTATGTCGAATATACATTGAAAGATTCTGCACAACTAAAACAATTTATAGAATTATTGCAGAAGCCTTTCACTAAGCAGGCGCTAATAGAAACAATAGAAAAGCATAAGACAATTTATGATGAATTACAGAAACTCAATGTAAATGTGAATGATATTAAAGCTGCTAATTTTAGATACGACCAGCTAAGAGAAATTTTACAAATCCTAAAAGATTACAGAAAGGGACTTTGTTATTGAACTATACAATTTGGGAAGGAAAACACAAAATCATATGAAGGACATGGAAGAAAAGAATTGGCTCATAATCAAAAAGCAATAACAATTCTGAAACTGACGAAGATAAATTAGAATTGATCATAGATAACCAGAATAACACGAAGAAGGTCATAGTTGTATCATTTAATCAAGCATGTAAAGTCCATTGCCTAGTGTGAAACTAACGATGTCATTATAAAGAAACAAATATCAGAAACGAGGTCAAGAGAACTAACAATAGGTTATCATCATTCATGGTCGTTAGAGTAGATATATCATACCTTACTAGCGATTTGAGATATATTATTGTCAATAACGCTAAAGTAAAATCTATTCCAAATTATCTCCACAGAAATAGGAATAACGATAATAACAACAACGATATCATTACTTTTATTGATGAAAATAGCATTCAAAAGATTAAGCAAATCATACAACATATCTTTACAGAAAATCATATCAATGGATATATAGTTGCTGAGAATACTGAAGAAGAAAATGAGATTGTGATTCTTAAACAAGGTGATATGGAACAGTTTGGAATTTACATATGCACTCATTGTGGAATGTCTTTCGAAAGTGAGATTCAACGAACCGTACATCAGAGAATACATTATTTCACCTAAGAGGCAAAAATGTCGAGCCTGAATTTTGAATACCCGTATTAAAATATCAATGATATAATGTATGTATCTGTAGATGAATTTGTCTTGACCTATGAATCCAGGATTGGGATAATACGTTGATAAATTGCCACTAGGATCGCTTAATACCTGCGTTAAGCGGCCTTTGCACTAGAGAGAATGTCAATTTATCGCCTTGATCTGGATCTGAGCCAGCAAGCTGAACCCTAATGGGTATCGTTCCATTTACACTAATCGTCTGATCAGATACAGTCGGCGGGTGATCTAAGATCACCGTACCGTTGTTTGTACTGTACAGACCCGTTTTATCTCTAGCCCTGTACGTGAAATTATCAAAGAAGAAGGTAGCGTTAGGTGTATATGATATATTATCTCCAGAAATATTGCCTAGCTTGCCGTGAGCTGGGAAACGCAAAATATCAAATGTGAATGTGTCATTTTTGTCGGGATCTGTAGCTTTGAATTGCACCTTAACAGGTTTCGTTAAATTGATTGAACATAGTGAAGTAATATTTAGCAAAAACATTACATTGATCTAAGAGCAACTTTTCTGAACCTTGCAAGTCCAGGATAGCGTTCATAAAGTTTTATTCGATTTATCGATAAACCCTTATGTCGTTGGGAAGGTGAAATAAAATTACTCTCTTGATGGTATGCTGTAGCCCGATTTTCGAATATCAGCTTAGTATGATTTTCAAACAGACGCTGTCCAAAATCTATATCCTCGTATCCATAATTCCCATTAAAATCTTCATCCCATAATCCAACATCATAAGCATCATCGCGCCAATATGCCACATTCCCCCCATGAAAACAATTGCCTGGAAAAGGATGAATCATTAGTCGTTTAAGTTCAGGAATTCTCTTGTCCTTGCGACTGCCGACCATAGTATTTGAAACACTTTGGATCTCTGGAAGCGAAGATATCAAATGAAAGTCGCGAATGATTTGTTTAGGTTGAATTCCAGTAACGTTCACAAATTTTCGAATTCCAATCGTTGCAATTTTGGCCGATTTGTGAAACCAGACCATATGTGATTCTAGAAAAGTGCTAGGACATATCATATCTGAGTCCAGAGACACAATAACATCACCCTTCGCTATATGTATCCCAGTATTTCTAGAGCTTGCTGCTCCAAATCCATAGCTAGAAATAGTTATTAATTTTATGTCTAATTCTCTTTTGAACTGCTCATTTATCAGTTTTGCATCGACATGATTATCGTCAGCAACTATAATGACTTCAAATCTATCTCTTGAGTAAGTTTGTTTACTTAGGCTGGTTATAGTCCTCTCAAGTATATCATATCCCTTATTAAATGGAATAACTATGCTCGCGAATAATTCGTGCTTTATTGTTTCTTTTCTAAGTTTGTGTTCTATATCGGTGTAGTCGTTATATAATGCCATTTTTTATGCCTCTAAAACATTTGTCATTTGATACTGATGTCTATAACCTTTATGCTTGACATTCTGGAAATAGATACTAGCGCTTTTCTGTCAGAAAATATTTGCAACTGATATTTGCTGCTAATCGATTTACTATCCTTTCTAGTATATGAACCCGTATAGATGGCAGGCTCGGAGGAATGCGAACCAAATTTGACTCAATTTTGCCACCCGAGAACGCTATCTAGTTGCATTTGGATAATAAAAAAAGAACAAGAATCCCTAAAGGCAAACCCTCCAAAAAAACCGAGTATTAGAATTTTAGTGTATGTATAATTTCTGGATAAATTTGTTTGTTATTTGGGTCCTATGGTATCAAGACCCTTCTCTTTCATATATGAAGTGGTTATTCTGTGGGATTCGGACACCGCATGTATAGGGGTTCGTGTGTTTTGCTTATTTAGCTTTTCTCCGTAAACCAATCCAATGATGTGTGTATAAGTGACCATTTCAACTTACACAACTGGCAGAGCTGAGATCCAGTCTAACAGCTAGAATAGCAGCACTTAGCTTCGCCATTCTTGCATTACTGTAGCCTGTTGTTGGCGGCTCCTAACTAAAGATAGCAGTAATGCAGCGCCTAATATTCCAAATATTATGATTAGAGAGATGGCCATTGGTATTTCGTAGACCTCGGAGACTAACATTTTACTACCTACAAACAATAATATCATGGCCAAACCGGTTTTAAGATAATAGAATTTCTCCATCATACCCGCAAGTAAAAAGTATAAACTTCTCAGACCAAGAATAGCAAAGATATTTGAAGTTATTACTATAAATGAATCTGTAGTTATTGCTAGTATTGCAGGTATAGAATCAAGGGCAAACACTAGATCTGTCATTTCCACTACTACAAGAGCCACAAGCATTGGTGTGGCATACAAAACTTTATGACCGTTATTGTTATTTTTACGTACCAAAAATTTGTCATTATTTAACTCAAATGTAATTGGAACAAATTTTCTCATTATCTTAACAGCAATATTTTTTTCAATTTCCATATCCTTTTTCTTTTTCCCATGTTCTTTGTTTTTCTTTTGTTGCGTAATCATGCGAATTGCCGTAAACAATAACAATCCACCAAAGATGTAGATCATAAAGTGAAAGTTTTCAAGAAGCGATACCCCTACAAGAATTAAAGCAATCCTCATAATAATTGCGCTAAGAATCCCAACCATCAGGACTTTGTGTTGATATACATAAGGTATTGCAAGAGAAGAAAATATGAGCAAAAATACAAACATATTATCTACGCTTAATGACTTTTCAATAGCATATCCTGTTACAAAGAGTAATGTTTTTTCGTAACCCATAGTCAAGTATATTATTGCAGCAAATGCCGCGGCAAGAGATATCCATACAATCGTCCATGTCAAAGCTCTTTTGAAAGTTTGTTCTTGCTCTAGTACTTGTTTTTGTTGAGCTGACTTTGGTTCTGTAGGGAGAACAGAGGAAGTTTCTCTTTTTTGATAGATATTATTATCACTACTTCCACTTCTATTTTTTATCCTAAAAATATGTAGAATCTTACCGATTATACCAAAGTCTATTGCCAAAGCAACGCCAACGAAAAGGATGAAAAATACCCAGATTATTATATAATCTGCATTGCTATCTGCAATAGGGATCGAATCCAATGCTCTATTCTAATAAGAGCTAGATCATATGTAATATATTGATAATATGTTTTCAATGTATTGCAATGTATTATTACTTAATGTAGAAGATGCAACAAAACAATATCTATTATTACTAAAACAAGTAAAACTTATTTAAAACAAAAATTAAATTATGGGCGGATAGTTATAGACAATCTGTTAAGTAAGACCTGATATCAATTCTTGAATAATTCCTGTTCATGGCTAGGATACCGAAAACCTATAGATCTGCACTTTCTATTAGCCTCATCAGCAGATCATATTGGCTAACAAATTCTCTACCTTTTACTGTTATGGATACGACGCTACCAGTTGTACGCTGTACCATTCGTTTTTCCTCTAATTCTGTAAAATGATTTATCATCCTGTCATAAGACAGCCTCGAATGATGTTGTATCCGTGTTGGTCGGGCTGCTCCAGTCATTATGGTTTCCTCATCAATTGCACACATTATAGTGTAAAAGAGTTCAAGCTTGTGTATTTTTTCATTTTTTAATTTGCACTTCTGTTCTCTTTTATCTAATAGAGAAATTGGAGTTATGACTCTCACGAGGCGAAACATACGCACTCATTGAATTTTATATTGCTGTACAAAGAATTTGAAGTCAAGGTTTGCTTTGTATTGCAACATAAACGTACTGACTAAATACACAAAGTGATCAATTATAATTAATATTAACTATGGATATCATGAAAGAAGAAGAATCTCTAACATGTGCTTATTGTCAATCTAAATTCAAAAACAAGGCAGAACTATCAAAGCATATAGATAGAATACATACCGGTTTAGGGTTGCTGGAAGGAAACAGACGTCAGTGGTAATAATGTATTAATATCATTATCAAAAACAGATCACGATTTAATTTATTACACTATATATCTATGGATAATACTGAGCATAGTTTTGTATGGTTTTTGCACTGATATAATCTCTAAGTGCCATAGGTCAGAATATAGAGATGCGCCAGTGTTTTAGCCAATTGAGTCTATGACAAAAAAGAAATCCTTATCTCGCCGCCCTTTAGCGGAACAATCATTACTATCAAGAGGAGGTGCTAATAGAGTTGTTAGCCTTGCGCACGGACTGTATCTTGCAAGACCTAAAGAGATATACACGATATCGTCTGGTATTGGTGTTACTGCTGCAATTACTGCTGCCTTCCAACCATACTTACTAGCTAACTTTTGAATACACAATACTTATCTTTTTATTGGCTAACGCATCAGAAATTATCAAATCCTCCCCCTCCATCGAATCCTTCAAAGCCTGCTGAATCACCAACATTACTATAGTCTGCTGTTGGTTCAGTGGCAGTCTGGTCTGTCTGTTCCTGGCTACTATTGTTGTTATTATCATTGTCTTGTGCTCCTGATTGTGTATTTTGATCACCATGGCTCCCTACCGCTGCGTTTTCAGCAGGGTTCATTGCCATGCCCATCAAAGACATCATTGACATAAAGAACATCGTATTCATAATTCCAGAAAATAACATCATTGGTATCCATACTCTATTAGAATCCATAAATGTCTCAAGCTTTGACCTATCTCCATTATTGTACCATTGTTGTACATCCTGAAACTTCTGCTCTAGCTCTCGTTTTTTTGTATTGAGAAGTCTGAGGCCAGTTTCTGTTATTCTAATTTCTGCCTTTTTTCTGCCGAGAAATCCTCTTACTTCGGATTTCACAATCAATCGTTGGGTTAATAAATCATTTACAATTAATTCAATATCAGCACCATTATTATTTATCTTTGTGACTTTTGCAATTTTGCTGATATTGGTCATACCTCTGGCTATTGCATCAAGTATCATAAAATGATTGGGACTTTCATTAACGTTGATATTATTTGATGATGACATGCAGTATGATAATATCTGCAAAAACTAGTCTTAAGTATGACGTTTATTTTGTCTTGCTTTGCAAACGTCTTTCTTAAGTAGATTTTGCATTACAATACCTGAAGAGAGGCTGTACTACAATTTACATGTTACACATTAATCGAACTGATACTAATCATTTGATTAATAAGAACAAGGAGAATTCATGTCAAGGTTGGTGTAAGAAAAAAGAAAAATGGACCTTGAAAATAACTGGCCTATTGACATCTGATGAGCAAAGGCATGAGATAGCTGTGCAAATCGATAACTACAACACAGAATGTTCACCAAGTGGGCGTACAAACTATGCTAATTTACCTTAATGTGACTTAAGCAAATAGCTTTCTCGGATATCGAACACCGCATAACCTTATGATCACTGCTCGTTAGAGGTGATGGGATGAGGACTCCAGTACATCTAGCAAAGTACTATTCCACATTATTATTGCATAAGCATTATAGTCCCTCCTTTATCAACTGTACAAGCTTCGTAAAAATATGCAATGGTAACAGATGAAATCAGGGGTATCAGGATGACAATGATTGATATCAGGCGATATCAGAGAAAAGATATAGGCATGAGAGTTCTTTATTATAGTAACAGAACAGATTGTCAGGTGACAATAACACTGAAAGAGAAAAGAAAGTTTTAGAGATATACAACAACCAAGGCAAGACAACTCGTGACATTGCAAAGGAACAAAGACGATCGTTAAGAGACTACACGCCTTATTCTAAAAAAGGATAGAGTAAATCATGGAATTGCAATGATAGACGATGAAGACAACAAAAAGTCTCACTCCAATAATGAAAAAGCTACCCAGGCTTACAAGCTATTCTCTGAAGGAAAGAAGCCCGTACAAGTAGCAATCGAATTAGGTCTTAGAGAAAAACAAGTAAACAACTTCTTCAGAGAATTCTGGAAGTTAAAGAACTTAAATGGATTATATGAACTCTATCCACAAATAGAACCCTACCTTCCAAGCTTTTTGAAACTACACAAAGCATTGAAGAAAAGAGGTTTGAATCCCCAAAACACAGAGTCATTTGTAAACCTTATAGAATGGGGTGTTGTAAAACTTCCGGAATTCCAAGA
>DATDNG010000377.1:0-9065 GCA_036518375.1 Nitrososphaeraceae archaeon
GATATCATTTTAATATACCTTTATATAATGCTATCATGATATCATATACTATGAATCAGCTTGATCATAACCAAGAAAAAAATCAAATTGCAATAGTAGAAGGAAAGAGTTTAAGGCGAATCATAGTGACATTGGATGATATAGTAGAATACAATAGAGTAAAAGAACTAGCCAACTTAGTAAAGTATCATAGTAAATTAATGTCGTATTATGGATTGGATCTGAAAACAGGCAAATGGAATACTAAACAATTTCCCGTCACTCAAACTGACGCACAAATGGAAGGAATAACTTCTGATATAAACACCTACAACAAAGCTGTAAGAGAGTGTAATAAATATGGAGAATTTTTGGCAAAAAAATACTGCATTAACATTAATGAACAGGTTTACAGGGCTAGTGCTATTATATTCCGCCCACCTTCTCCTATTTACCACAAGTCATAGTGCGTTTCAAAAATGCAAAAAGAGATGAATATACAAAAACGTTTAGCAGTCCTCATTTAGTTCTTCGCACCTATCTAAATACCGGGAAAACTAAATAGCTATATTTCGCTTCGTTCTATTGCGAATATACTATTATGATACCAAACTGTGCTAGCTAACGAAATGATTTTTGTTTTAGCTCAGTCTGAGCCCAGAGTGTTTCAAATATTGAGATGTAAGCTAATAATGTACTTTCACTATTAGAATATGTTGCCAAGGTTAAATAACCATTTGAATTATTATTGACCTTTTTGTTGTTAGTTTTCGATTCTTCCACTAAGACTACTTTTGAGTCCATAACTAATATTGAAGCGTTAGTTTGTAAATGTTGTTGTTCCCTAATAGCGTTAATTAGGTGTATTTCAAATTTACCTTGTTCCTCTAATCTAGCTAGCCCTCCGCCTACATTAGCATCGGCTTCTTCTTTCGGTCTTCCCATTTCTTTTGAATTGACCCAAATTCTTTGCTTTCCGATTAATTTTTCTAATTGCTCTTGTATATAACTAGATGTGAGGATTCTAACTTTCACTCTATTTTGAATCACGAGATCTTTTATTAATTCGATTATTTCATGCACATTTTCTTTGACTAGGAACGCGTTACCAATAGTGGTATGCTGAAGTATTAACACCAATATTTCTTCTTTGGCTGAAGATACGATTTCAAGTACAAGTTTTTGTATTTCATGCTCATCTCTTAATATTTCAGTAAATGTTGGCTTTATCCCTTCCTCTAGCTCTTTAATTCGAAGTTGTGCTGGTATTGCCTGGCGCCAAAGATTATCAAACATAAAGAGATGCGCTTCTACCATTTCTTTTTGCGTGCAATAGAGGGCATTTCTACTTTCGGGCTCTTCTAGATTTCCCACAAAAAAAGGCAAAAAGTACTCTCTATCATCGTGAAGAACAAAGTTACCCTTTACTCCGTCCATATGACGCATCTCTATGTGTTTTACCTCTTCAAGCATTTTCTTACAGTACTGAAGGTTTTCTTCTCTTACCTCAGTGAGAAATCTTATTTTAATTCCTCTCTTGTCTACTTTTAAGTTATTTTCCCAAATAGGCGGTGTATTTCTTATCAGAATGGGCCCGGAGTAATCATAACAACATTTCACATCTTTCTTCAAACGATTAGTAAGTGAAACGTAAAAATTCAGAATGTTTTCAGCTCCAGTAACCATCCATACTTTTCGATCTAATTTCTCTACTCCGGCATCTAGTAAATTATCCTCTAATATCGATATGTGAAGTGTAAAAATAAGGTTTCCTGAAGTTAAATGGAAACAGTTCCGCGTATATATGCTGAATTCTGATGAGATTATTACGGTAATTAGTCTACCATTGCTTTCTATTTGTTTTAAAATGAGCCAGAAAAAAGTAATTCCGATGGTAAAGTCAATGTATAAATGCACATGTTATATATGTCCAAGAATTGAAATAGCAGGTAGACTATAGTAACAGTGGAAGTGTTTCCTCTTTGGCTTTCAATAAAGAATTTAGAAAGTTTGAATCGTTAGTTGTATGGAAGCAATTCAAGCACGGTAGTAATAACAATAATAATGGTTGCAGCAACGATAGTGTACTTCCATGGTATCTTGCAGTATCAATAAATCATATGCCTGCCAAGTATCTGATTTCAAAGTGTGTACCTTGTAATATTACAGATCTAAGGCTTGCAAATGAGGAAGAGCTTTGGAAAGAACATAGAGACCTGATGAATACTTTTCTGCAGACATGGAAAGCAGTTCGATCAGGTGACCTAAAGACAATATCCGATCTATATTCGCTGAAAAGACTATCCCTTATGGATTTGAATGTAGAGCTTGTCAAGAGGATGTTAACACATTGTAATTTCTGTCGTTGGAATTGTCAGGTCGACCGCAGTTCCGATCAGATCGTTGCTAATGGAAATGGAATTGGGGAAAAAACAAAGAATAAACATGGAACCTGTCAGTTAGAATCTAATTCTAATATAAGCAGCTACTTTCACCATCGTGGCGAGGAACTTGTTTTTAGGGGAAATATGGGATCAGGAACAATATTCTTCACAAGTTGCAATATGAGATGCTCTTTTTGCCAGAATGGAGATATAAGCACAGACAAGAATAACGGTATCCCAGTAACTCCTAACCTACTAGCACTAATGATTTGGCAACTACGTATGGAAGGATGTCACAACACAAACTGGGTTGGTGGCGATCCAACAATACATCTACATACCATCGTTGAAGCAATAAGCATGCTTGATTCCTTCAAGGCGCCAAATACTGATATAAAAAAGGAAAAACAACAGAATCTTGATTATATTGAACGTATAAAGGCTGATAATAATTTTAGTAATTACTTTAGTGCTTGGAAAATGAATTCAGAATATGCGTTTTACCAAAAACAATTGTTCAATAGCCCACAGCTTTGGAATTCAAATTTCTTTATGAGTAATGAAACCATGTATATTCTCCGCTCAATTATGGACGCTTGGTTACCGGACTTTAAGTTTGGGCCAGGCAATTGTGCTGTAGATTTGTCTAGAACTCCCTGGTATTGGGAAACCATAACCAGGAATCTTAAACTTATTCATGAATGGGGAGAAGATTTTGTGATAAGACATCTGATAATGCCAAATCATGTGGAGTGTTGTACTAAACCAGTGCTGGAGTGGATTGCTAGGAATATGCCAGAAGTTCCAATTAATATTATGGATCAGTATTATCCTGATAATTTATGTGATCCAAGCTCATCAAAATATCGTGAACGTTACAGCGAAATTGCAAGATCTCCTACTAAAGAAGAAATAATAACATCCTATAAATATGCAAAGGACTTGGGCCTCAACTTTGAAGCATTATCTTGCGAGAAATCAGTTTTCGGATTCAATCTATGAACAAAAGGAAAAGAAGAAGAAATTTGGTCTGAATGGTTAATTTTAACCAATCTAACATTACTTCTGCTACTCCTGTGAAGCCAGGCGCATTTAAGGTACATGCAAGTTGGAGATTCTATACATAGGAAGCATTAATACTAATCTAAGACAATCATTGTTAGAATCGCTATCAGATCCTTGTGTAAGCAAGGCCGGGAGGTTTAGTTATTTAGTTGCTGAGAAAGCTGAACAAGTAAAGGACCAATACCTAAAGGAATATCGTGAAAGCCATGATGGAAACTTGCCTGCATGTATGGACAAATAAATGAACTAAAAAATGAACTAATAAATGAACTAAAAAATGAACTAAAAAATACTCTCTATTGCTACTGCTTTCGAAGTTCAGGTAATTTTACTCGCAATATTTACGAGGTTCAGTTTTTTAGCTTTATCTAATAGGATATGACATGTACTACTAACCATTACTCTGTCTCGTCAATGTCCACATAGATCACACTACGTCCATTTCTGACATTGCTTTCTCCCTCACATGTCCACTTTGCACCATTAAGATTAGCGAGCCTAGCAGATTGAGTCCACATCTCACCTTCTCCTCTTATCTTTACAATGCCCTTTCGATTTGCAGGCTCACCTGTTCCACTTCCAGTCGCAGCTATCATATCTCCTTTATTGGTCATGTGCATGAATTTACCACTCCAAGTTGAGGTTCCGTCAGGATTTGCTGTGCTTTCTATAGTATCTAACTGACTTCCAGTATACCTTCCGGTAATACTGCCTTGCTCATTGATTTCTATCTTCATTGAATTGCTTGTTGCATCAAGTATGCGATTAAGCGCGACTTTAGATCTAATAGTAAGACTGTGTCGAGCACCAGCAGAACTTGATGATTTTGATTTTGACTTTTTAGACATATAGCATCTTTAGAAAAAAGACTTCGCCGGTGGTATATTATTATATGCTTTGCTTAACTTTCATTCAGTTCAAAGAGTTTGTTTTGAGGATGGCGCTTACCTCATTGTTGTATGGATGGAGCAATAAATAATCTATAGAATTATAGCTAGCCACCACACTAGATAAGAACTACCATATTGTAGAAGAGTTTACTGGTTATGGAAGGCTGCAAGAATTATTAGAGCAGGGATTTTGTTGTATAAGGAGAGGGATTTAGTCCATCCTCAAACTCTAACATTGCAGCACAGTTATCGTCCAAAAAGATATCTAATCCACTCAATCTATTTTTCCATTTATCAGTCATCTGTTTGGTACATCTATCTGTCATTGTATCAAGTCTTGGAAGCAGAAGAATATTACCGTCCAGATTTTAACCAAATCTTATATCGTATGGGGTTTGCTTCAAAAGTATGGAAGGACTATAGGCAAGTTATACATTGATGGCGCCAATCATTCTTTCATCAAGGCTTAAAAGCTGCAGATGGGCGAGGATGAGGATTACGACGAGATAATAAAATAATGCAAGGCAAAGAAAAGAGATTACGAGTATGATATGGATGTTTATGTAATACCTGTTAACTTCTCTATGGAACATAAAGCCATGCTTGGGAATGTCAAGATGTTAATGGAAAGAGATGGCGGATATATTGCTATCAATCCCAAGTTTGATAAGCTTATCACATCATTAAGAACAGCAGTAGAGAAAGGTGAAGGCATGTTAGATAAGGAAGCCACATCATACGATGATATCTTTGATGCATTTAGGCTGTCTATGAGAGCCTATTACTTCAAATCGCATGAAGAGGCTAATCGCAAGTTTGCGTATGTGTATAGCGAGTGAGTAGTGATTAACTGATTGATGGATTGCTTTCAAGGCAAATATTATAATCTATTTCAATTAATTTCATCTCTCATGGTGAATATCATCTCACCATTATTTAATAATTATTTGGTTACGATACATATTTTTTTACGTTATTTTTACTACTTCGCCATGTTCTTTCGTTTTCGGGCATAAAACTAGCCAATTGCTGATAAATTTTATATATATAATAAGATACATAATAATCATGAGAAGTAAGGTTACTCCTAAGAAGACATACGCAATATTTCTAATATGCTTTTCTTTATTGATGATAACACTTGCTACTACTATTACTACTACCAATGTTTTTGTAGCTAATATTTCATATGCTCAATTACCATTCTCTCCTGGACTATCTCAGCAGCCGACACCATCGCAGCAACCATCACTATCATCATCACCAACACCACCAACACCAACAGCAACATTACCTGCTAATGCGATAACAATAACATCACCTGTCAAAGGGCAACAGGTACCAGTTGGCCAAGATCTTCAAGTAACAGGCACATCCAGTGCCAAAGCATCTTCTTCTGATTGCAAAATCACTGTTGATTTAAATCGTATAAGACCAAATCAACCAGTAGTAGCAAATGGACCTGGTGGTGGCAATGATTACTCACGGTGGAGTTTTACAATCACTTCAAGTTATGCTCCAATTCAAGAAGGACAAAACAGAATAAGTGCAAGAATCGCTTGTGGAAGTGACCCTAACTTGAGACAATTTGCTCATGTAAATGTGACAGGTGTAGCACAGTAACTAATCATAGTAATAATAATAATAATTGTCATCACTACATAAGGTAACCAATGATAATAATGATAACCAATGGTGATATTGGATGCAGATTATTATCATCCATTAACCAATAATACAATATATCTAGCAATAAAGTTACTGGTAAAGTAAATTATTATACCATTGGTATAGTTGTTGGCTTTCCCAACTATTCTCCTGTTTCACAAATAGTGCAATTCACACCCATTATCTAGCGTGGAACGAAAAGTACCTGTTATTCTTGCTTTCAACAACATTGTACTTGTTCATAGGTCTTTTAAGCAGGTATTGGACCAAATAGGCCGGCGCTATAATCTACAAAAGCTTCGGCAATCTGACTTTCTGTATTCATGACAAATGGGCCTCGGGCTACGATTGGCTGTCGCAATGGCCTTCCTGTCCATAGCAAGAATCGGGTTGGTTTCTTGGCCGACATACTGAGCATGGTAGCTTCATGTGTTGAACTAGTATGAGTAAGATGAGCGTCTTGGCCAGCACGTACTAATGCACCATTAGTGCTAAAATAGCCCTGGCCTGAAACGACATAAACAAAACCTTCATCTCCTGCAGGAATTTCCTGAGTAAAGGAAGTGCCTTCATCACCATCCAAACGTACATCTACCATAGTGACTGGCACATAGTTGGATACTCTTGGTATGGCCTCAACATTTCCTGAGCGTCCAGAAAACACTCTTGCTTCTACACCAGGTTCTCGTCTGACGGGCACCTTGTCACCTCGAAGATCATGATAAGTGGGTTTAACCATTTTGCTTTCGGCTGGTAGATTAAGCCAAAGCTGTAACGTGTGTACTTGTTGTTTATGATGAGCCATCTCACGGTGTAAAATACCTCGTCCGGCTGTCATCCACTGTACATCTCCAGGTTTTAATACTCCATGACCTCCATGGTTATCATGATGTTCTAACTCCCCTTCTAGAACTACTGTGATTGTTTCTATTCCCCGATGAGGGTGCCAATCAAAACCATTAGTACTAAACCAGTCTTCTGCCATTAACAGAAAAGGGTCGGTTTCAGCCCAGCTTCCTGGTTTTAATACTATATACTTGTCATCAGCCTGTTCATCTTCTCCATAATGAATGCGATCTGAAACTTTTGCAATGTGTCTCTCTTTGAACTGTGGTAATTTTTTATTATAGTTGTTATTGTTTAATATCATACTATCTAATACTAGAATAATAATTATTTAAGTGAAGTAGTAGTTGTCTACTAAGTAAGTAAGTAATACCGAACTGCCTCTATCATCGATGTTAAAGGCTCCCAGTGAAATCTCAAACCCTTACATCATCTGCTAGTTGTCTATGGAATACTGTGTATAGCACTTTAGACAATTCCATTCCATTTGGCTTATTTATTACATGCAATCTGTCACACTTATGCCCTGCGTTATCTGGACAAATTTCTCTACTATGAGAATAAATTATCTCTTCCTCTCAAAGGCCTGAAAACAATCCTACTTTTATTACAAATCCTATATCCCCTTGAATGGTCATCAACCTTTCTATTTTCCTTACAACGTACTTATCATCTACTACATAGATTGCTCTTTTCATATCAAGAATGATAAATAGTCTAATTCTGTAGTTGTTAAATATGAAAAATTCTGCTGTATAGTGCCGCTAAATCTAGAAGCTGAAAAAGAAGTAATTACTATTGATGTTAATGGAAGAGATGAAGTTTCCTTCCTAGTCTTTCAATGATTCTTTAAATGAGGGTTGTTACCCATCTTTTTTTGCATGTCCGCTGGTAACGATATCTCGAAAAATATAATTCTTGATTTGCAGTCTGATGGGAACAACAACGACAATATTGCCATTATAAAGATCAATAGACCGGAAGTACTGAATGCTCTGAATAAACAAGTTATGTCAGAATTATCTAAAGCAATTGATGTAGTTGCAGGAGATGATAAAATACAAGTTCTAATTATAACTGGTACTGGAGAAAGATCCTTCTGTGCAGGGGCAGACATCAGATATGTAGTAAATATTGACCCTATTGAAGCAGAAAGATACGCAACTTTTATTCATAATCTGCTGAATAAGATAGAGAATTTAGAAAAACCTGTTATTGCTGCAATTAATGGTTATGCTTTAGGAGGCGGCTGCGAACTTGCATTGGCATGTGATATTAGAATAGCATCAAGTAATGCGAAAATAGGTCAAACAGAGGTTACAGTTGGCATTCCACCAGGCTGGGGAGGGACTCAAAGACTGTCAAGAATTGTTGGTCCAGCAAAGACAAAAGAACTCATCTATACTGGCAAAATGATTACAGCAGAAGAAGCAGAAGAAATAGGACTGGTAAATAGAGTAGTAAGTTTGATATCTGAAGAAGAACAACAACATCAACAAAAAGAAAAACAAAGAACTCGAGAGTTAGCTAAAATTCTAAACAAAAAGTTAATGGATGAATGTCTCTCCTTTGCAAAGGAGATCACGAAGAACAGTTTTACTGCTATCAAAACTAGCAAAATGTTAATCAACAAAGGAATGGATGCGGATATTGATACAGGCTTACGATCAGAAATTTATGGTTGGGCATTATGCTTTGCACACGAAGATAGACAAAAAATGATGTCATCTTTTTTAAATAAACAACACAAATAAAAGATATTATTTTACATGCACTGTGTTTGTTAACTAAAGCTAGATTCTACTCTAGCTTTACTTTATCTCTATTTTGATTTTCTGTTATCGTTGTTGTTGTTCTAGTCCTTGGTTCTAAAAATATATTATACCAATAATCTATCATTTTTGGAGCATCTTTAAGGAATTCACTATATGCATCAATCAAAGATACAACAGCTGATTGTGTTAAAGCCATACCCTCAATCAATAGATCAAAACTGCTGTTGTTATTGTCTTCAAACATTGAAGGTTATTCATATTTGTAAGATAATAGTGTGTGATGACTTTACATTATTTTACAAAATGCCGTGTTAACCATTTGTTAACCATGGTTAACCGTTTGTCAACATACCCAAATACCGTAAAATAATAAATAAATAATGACATTATACTATAACACTTTGGTATATAATTCCTCTGAAGTACGATTCTAATTCTAATTCTAATTCAAGAACTAA
>DATDNG010000378.1:0-16680 GCA_036518375.1 Nitrososphaeraceae archaeon
AGTATCCCACAAGTCACGCATGACCCAGCTATCGCCAGTTATTTTTTCTCCTGCTTCTTCTCTGTACTTTATCCATTCTGCAAGTTCTCGGTAGGCCGATTGAGTTATGAATGTTATATATGCATCATCTTCGCCATCATAAACTACCATTCTAGCTGCTACAATTTTACCATCTTGCTCTATCGGTCTAATATTTCCCCATCGTAAATAATCCCATGCTCCAACACGAATGCCAGAGGAGATCATGGTATAGACAATCGCTTTTATACGTCTGTCAGGATATTCACATAGCTTTTTGATCTCATCTAGCGTAGGCGCTCTATCATCGGTATATCTTCTTCCTTTTGGCAGCCCTCTAGTAATTTTGTCCCAATTTATGGCAATATCTGACATCGCGCAAAACAATTTGATACTCTACGTAGTTGCGTATGGTTCCAGCTGTTATGTCCTTTCGGTTATAGCGTTCTTTCTGAAACTGTATAAACTTGAGAATGCTATTAAAGGCCCAAATACTATCGACTTTCCCCTTCCTAGCGAATGCTCTGGCTTTGTCCTCTAATGCACCCTGGAAGTTCAGATAATCTAGAAATTTTCCCAGTCTTAACAAATACTTCTCCTTTGTCGCTGGCGATTTTATGGAATAGAGGTATAGCATCCATGGGTCTAGTTCCTCCTCTTCGTTCTTCCTTTCTTCATTTTCCGCTACGGATATCGATCCTATTTCATTTAACACTCTTTATTTTCTCACCTTTTTATTCGCAGGACCCACTAAAAAGCACTGATATCGTTGCGGGTTCGGTGGGATTCGGACCCACGACATTGTAACCCATAAATACTGACTGGTTAAGAGCCAGACGCTCTACCTGGCTGAGCTACGAACCCTGAGAAAAGCAGCGTAAGTTATCTATATTTAAATGAAACGACAAGAAAAAGAATCAGAAATCAATTGCTCTTCTAATTGTCATTAAGATCATGGTAAGCAAATATCTTACTTTTAAATAGATTTGATCTCTTACCAATAAAGATAAAATACCCTCTACCTTGATGTTTTTGATGAATGGATCGTGTAAAGCGAATTTCCAATGAGCTTTTGGAAAAATACCCTGATAGGTTTGGTATAGATTTTGATGACAATAAGAAGAGTATAAAAGAAATAGCAATTGTTAGATCTAAGCTACTAAGAAACAAAGTAGCAGGATATATAACATCGAATCTTCGTAAGCGAGCTGCAGAGAAAGAGACATCTATACACTCGGAAGGTGAGGAAAAGGAATCTGAGATAGTAGAAGAAGAGTAATTATAATTGATAACTATAAAGCTTCTTGGCGGCGCCAAAAAAGCAGTCGGCCAATCGTATGTCAGCTTGGATAGGTCTTCTACATCGATAGCGGAAATATTAAAATTATTGAAAGAGAGAGCTGTGGAGCCAAAAACCTTGGATCCTAGTAATATTTTGGTAACATTAAATGGTGCTGACTCTGCCATGTTACGCGGAGATGATACTACTGTAAAAACTGGGGATATTGTGACAATTGTGACTGTTGTTCATGGCGGCAATAATAACGAATTGTGAATTATTAACCACAATGATTTCTACGTCTTCTTGTTGGCATAAATATTTATATAGATATATATAGTTAAAGTATTAGTAATGGGAGACATATCTTTACATTGCATCCACTATTCTTATTTGTAGGTCGATCCAATGGAGTATATGACAATGATAGAGTTTATGTATTTTATAGTCGAAAAAATTTATGGTCTCCATTAACTTACATATATATTTATATGTAAATTACTAACGCAGTTTTTCAAGTTCTTTGTCATCCCGATAATACTCAGGATTTAGTCTAAAACCATTTGTTATCTCATATGGCACATCGCTTAGCTTCAGGTAATATTCCATCTTTTTTTTCTTAAGCTGTTTTGAAAGCCATTGTACAAATTGTTGCTCAATCATATGACCTTCTTCCCTTTCTATATCTGGATGTACTTCAATTAGCTTTTCTAGGAATTCTGGATCAAAGTAAATTTGAAAGAAATCCCAACCCATGGCGCTACCAGTCGAAGAGCATTCGCATTTGCTTTTTGTGTGAGACCCCCATTCAAGTTCGCCTATAAATTCCATTATCTTTTGCCTTTCTTTCTCAAAGTATATACATGAGCCCGCAATTACGATCATAGGCGGTTTTTGAGCAAATTTTCTTCTCAACTTGACTCTAATATTAAATTGACAGCATTTAATATAAACTTTAGATATTCCCTAATTGACCAGGTGTTTTTGAAGAATGTTAATTGTTCGATCCACCCCCAAGTCAAGGACATAGTTTCCAATTCTTGGCCCTCTATCAGAATTTATGAGTATTTTATAAAGCAGGGTGAAGAGTTCTTTAGGCTCTATTCCGTTGTTTCTGGCTATATCAAATACTTTGGATTGTAAATTTTTAGGTGATTCTGGTTTTTGTTCAGAACCGATAAATGACTTTAGAGATTGAATTAATTCTGCAATTGCGTTCTTGTGATTATCTTTCATTTCAATTTGAAATTTTTCTTCGGCAGAGAAGAGATCATCCGACCAGTTAGATGCAAGCTCAATCTTTTTTAACAGATTATATGTCTTTTCCGTCACTACTCCATATTTTTTTAGTCTTTCGTATATTTTGTCGGTTCTTTTATCACTAGAGAATAATGACGCCTGTTGTACAAGGACTCTGTATGGTACATGTACTGTAGGTTGCTTTGGCGGTTTTAGATGATTGACAAACTCATAAATCCCTTTTATCTTGGTTAGTTTGACTTGATTTTCTTCTCTAATTTTATCAAAATATATATCCTCATAAGCATCATATTCATCCATCAATGCTGGTATATCGTCGAGTCCAACGTGTCTACTGCCTGATATACGCTTGAACAGTAGCAGTAGTATGGACTCAGCGGTGCCATATCTTAACCACATTTGCGGAGTAAGTACATTGCCTGCAGATTTGCTAATCTTTTTACCTCTCTTGTCAAGGAACATCTCATACTTTACATGCAAAGGATGTGCGAAGCCGAGAATTTCATTTGCAACCCAATCATTAACCCTTACAGAATCCATGATATCTTTTCCAT
Source organism: Nitrososphaeraceae archaeon (assembly GCA_036518375.1). Lineage (GTDB taxonomy): Archaea > Thermoproteota > Nitrososphaeria > Nitrososphaerales > Nitrososphaeraceae > Nitrososphaera_A. Next base: position 3,112 of record DATDNG010000378.1, read on the forward strand.
AAGCCTCGAACCGGATATCAAGGGCTTGCCATCTTGCTGCAAACTCCACTTTCCATGCTAATTTTCCTTCTCCTTCGTTTATATCAACTTCACCACTGTATCCGCATCCTTTCAGCTCTTGGTTGCCAATTTTGCTTCCAGAACATGTATACTGTACTTTCTTTTCATCGGCGAAATATTTCTCAGCCTTTGCAACGTATAGCCTACCACAAACTTTACAAATAGGAAAATATGGCAGTGTTTCATTATACTTTTCCTGACCTATGAATTCAGCTATTTTTTGGCCAAGACTAACACTATTTTTTAATATAGTATCAATTTGATTGACAAGATCTCCTCTCTTATAAGTTTCTGCTCCACTTTGGAAGCAATATTTTACACCAACCTTGTCTAGTCCATCCAAAAGTATACTACTCATATGAGCGCCATATGATGTATGGCAGTTGCCAAAGGGATCAGGAATTCTTGAAACTGGCTTTGCTAAATGCTCTTTAAGCCATCCCGGTAAACCGGCTGGAACCTTTCTTAACCCATCCATGTCATCAGAATATGCTATCAATTCTGTATTATAACCAAAGTTTTTGAGAGCCATTGCTATTCCATGTGCTCTAACAGCGTCACCCATGCTCCCTATATGCGGTATTCCAGAAGCTCCTATGCCACTTTCCACTCTAATCAGATCCACGGTTCGTCCTAATTTTTTTTCACGTTTTAGAAGATTATCAGCCACCTTATCAATCCAAGTTCCTTTACCTATTATTCCATCTATCATTGTAACTAAATTACCTTTGATACATAAGGACCATTCTGAACGTATCCAAGCTTTTTGTAGTATTCCCTGGTTCCTACTGCACTTATGACTGACAATTTTTTCGCCCCAAATTCAGCCTTTGCAATTTTCTCCGCTTCCCTCATCAGCTGTGCCCCATATCCTTTATGTTGACAGGATTTGTCGTTTCCTCGCTTTCCGACATTTAACATTTGGCCATATATATGCAACTCCCTTACAATCGCAGTAGCATCGTTGCTGTAATCTTTCAGCTCCTTTCTGTACGGGTTCGTAATTTTACGTAGCCGCAAAAACCCTATGATGCTTAACTTATCTGCGCTTTCAATCGATAAGAATACTTCTTGTCCATTTGAAGCTAGGTAATCAATCCTGCTCATTACAATTTCGTCTTCAGAAAGACATCTTCTTTGCAATCCGATCTCTCTGCATCTTATGCACCTGCATCTGAAACCCATCTCATCCAATTTCTGTAATGCCATCTGCCTTAGGTTTCCGTTCTTGGGGCCAGCGACGATATCTTTGGGTTCTATCTCACGTTGAACTCGCATTATTCTTATCCATGGTGGTATCATCTTTTTTATTGCAAGCAACACAGTCATTAAATCATTATCTGAATATGGGTGGTATTTGCCCTCTTGGTATAATTTGTATAATCCTGTATGTTTCACAACAAGTGTGGGATATATCTTTAACATATCAGGTTTAAAACATGGATCGCTAAATAATGTCTGAAAATCCTGTATATCCTTTTCTGGCGATGAATTTGGCAGGCCAGGCATCATGTGAGCAACAATTTTATAGCCTGCATTACGTGCAACGTGAAATGATTTTACAACATCCGCCAAAGTATGACCACGATTGATAGTTCGATAAACTTCATCGCGTAAGGATTGAATACCTATTTCTACGCGTGTAACTCCTAATTCAAGCATTAGATCAATATGTTGTTGTTTACAATAATCTGGTTTCGTTTCTACTGTAAAACCAACACATCTGTTTTTTGCAGTTTCATTAGTTATGATCGCTTGTTGGAGACTTGCACATCTTCTTCCATTCAAGGCCTCAAAGCATAATTTTGCAAAATCTTTTTGATATTCTTCTGGCATGAAGGGAAAAGTACCACCGACTATTACAAGTTCGACCTTGCTGATATCATGTCCTCTTGTATGTAATTGGTATAATTTCGACTGGACTTGTTTGTATGGATCATATTCAAATTTTTGGGCAGATTTTGTAGAAGGTTCGGAACCTATGTAACTTAATGGAGTATTAAATTCAATCCCGCCTGGACAATATATACATCTACCATGAGGGCATCCGAATGGTTTCGGCATTACTGCAATCACTACTACGCCTGAAGCTGTCTTTGTAGGCTTAACCATCAAAACTTTGCGGTAATGGCTATCATCAGAGAGATATTCGATTATATTTTCATTTCTAGGTAATGTAGAAAGATGATACTTCGATGATGTTTCTTTTATAATTTTAAAAACAGACTTGGCTGATATGTTCTCTTCTTTCTGGATTTGTTTAGCAATTGATTCACAGGCTTGGTTATAATTAGGATCTACTTCTGTAGAGACAAAACTAGGTTTCAGATTTATCAGCAATTTGTAAAAGTAATTTCATAACGAATATTAATTTTTGTATGGAGAGCGCATATTATTGAATTTCAAAGATGACAGTATCTTTTTAAAGTAAATTAGAAGTGTATGCATTGATTAAGATCACTAGCAAGAATCATCTAAATCAGTATAAATGAGGGTAACTAATATCTTATATATATTGGACTGGCATCCTATAATGCTTCATTTTTTCCATCTATATTAGCTATGACACTCATATTCTTATCTTTTTCATCAACTATTCCTATCTGATAGCATCTCATATTGTGTTTCTTAAATATACTGATGACTGCATCGACAGAATGTTTTGGGAGTATTACACAAAGACCAATTCCCATATTGAATGTCTTATACATCTCTTTTGTTTTAATGTGCCCGTCTATTTGTATCTGTTTGAATATTCCATATGCCTTTGGTAGGTTGTAAAGGTTATACCTTACCTTCTTATTGAGACGCGCCAGCTTTGTAAATGATCCGCCAGTGATATGAGCGAAACCATGAATCGAAATATGTTTTTGTTTCAATATTTCAATAACAGGTTTGGCGTATATCATGGTAGGGGTGAGCATTTCCTCTCCCACAGTACGGATTAAATAAGGTGCAGTATCATCAATCGAGTACTTTGAAAGAAGAACTTTACGAGCTAATGTATAACCATTTGAATGCAGGCCACTGCTTTCTACTCCTAAAATTATATCGCCAATTTTGATTTTATCGCCCAATATGAGATCGGACTTATCAACAATACCAAGTACCATACCAATAAGGTCAAATGCATTTCTATCCTCTCCAGCGATGAGATCGGGTAAAATCGCGGTTTCTCCTCCAATTATGGCCATGTCAGATTGTCTTGCTCCTTTAACCAGACCTTTTGCTATCTCTTGTACAACATGTTGGTTTGTAGATCTCAATGCAATGTAATCTATAAATGCGATTGGATGTGCACCAATACAAATAATGTCATTGACATTCATTGCAACACAGTCAATTCCTATATTATCAAAACGGCTCATCATTTGGGCTATAATTACCTTTGTTCCCACTCCATCACAATGCAGAGCAAGGATTTTAGAACCGATATCAATCAACCCTGCATAATGTCCAAAACCTGAAATAACGTTTCCAATAGTAGGAAAGGTATGAGTAAGAGAAATTATATCACCAATTGATTTCTGAACTGCGTGGATCTTTTTTACATCTATCCCTGCACGACTATAGGTCATTCTTTTTGATTTCAAATGAGGCAATGATACAAAACTAATTCTAATAAGTGTTGTATGATATACTCTCTTAGTTCATGCTCTTCTGATATCAAGCATCTAGATAGCGTAAAGTCCTCCGTTACTGCATTCTGGTGAAATTATCCTTTAACTATGTATTTAAAGTTGAATTTATGATATACCACAAACTACGACAATACAGACAGGGCAAACTACTCCATTGAAATGTTAGTCTGCAGGGCAGAACGCAAGTTTCCGTAGTAACTGCAATATATGACTCCTCGTCTTCTCCTTCAGCGACTACATCCACGATCCCTGGTAGTTTAAACTTTAGGACACAATAGCATCACGACTGATTTCAGTTTACACCAAATGATATGATTTGTTATCTGATGCAAGTTCTCAGATGATTGCTCTATTACTCATGAAAGACCAGTCTCCAAACCACTACCAGCACTGTAAATACTTTACAAGAAATGGCGTGAGTAGAAGTAGGAGCCGTACTAGTCATGATGATCTCATAGACAAGTGAGGCGACTGTCAAATTTCGTCTTTTATAGTCTAGTTCTATTCCTTTAGTAAGAGTTATTTATTTCATCTCATTACGTACAATTTCATGCCAAACCTAAAGGGACCCGAAGTAATACGGTATAGTACCTAACAAAGTTCCCTAACTATCGCATCAAGAATACTATCTAAAATGTATTTGTATAGAGGCAATGGCCAAATTATGACGTCGGATCTTGGAAAGTTAGTTTACAAAGTGTTATTGCAAGCTATCAAAACCCTGGTAAACTATGAATATATACTATGATATAAAGATGACAAGTTCACCAGAACCAAAAAAGCCAAGTTCTCTATCTTTTGCCTCTTCATTAAGTTTTGGTTAATCTTTTCCATCGCGCGTTCCACAGAACCCAAATCGCAAAAAGTAAGCATTCCATATAGCGATCAAGGTATATTTTGCGGTCGTTTAGGGTGATACCCTAAAGTAAAGTATGTTTGACTTAGGGCTTTTGTGTACAAGCATACGCTCGGACATTCTTTTAAAATGCCGATTATCTACCAGTTCACCTGCTTCATCATCATTAGACTCGTCTTATATAGTGTCACTTAGGATAGTTATACAAGGAAAAGTGTTGGTGTACTATTATACTTTGAATATTCTTATTCTGGTCAGTAAATCCAGTATCGAGCTATTGTTACCTATTTATTTTTTATTAAACGAAATGCTTATCGATCCATCGATCTATATAGCGTTTTTGATTTTGCAGTACTACTATCCTTGAAATTTCACTTTCATCCATTATAGAAAACCTCGGTATTTTATCGGATAATCCCCCAGAAAATCTCCGAATCTCGTGCATTTCGAGCATGTTATTTTTCTTAAGACGTGCTGTTGACATTCCTATGTGCATATAGGACTTTACTTCGATAAAGTGTGGATTACCAAGCAACATCATTTCAGCGAATTCATTGACAAAGTCAATATTTTCATTATATTCCCTTATCATTGTCATTCTTAGAACTGTTCTTGTATTTGCAGTTGCAAGAAAACATAGACTTTTCCACCACCGTTCCCAAGCATCTTTATGGCGTGGTCGATTAATACGATAAAACATCTTCCGATTAGAAGCATTTGTGGAAAGGTACAGTTGAGTCGGCAATGCATCTTCATCAGCCAACCTTTGAAGCATTTGAGGTTCTTGACCATTTGTTACAAGGAATATTGATTTTGTATTTTTCAAAGTTTTCAAATATTTGATTAATTGCGGTAACTTAGGATACATAGTTGGTTCACCAGATAATGAAATTGCATAGTGTTCAGGAAGCAGAGACTCATCTATCTTTTTTTTGTCGTTCTTAGAATCACCATAGAAGCCATTAATTAATTTCTTCCTCTCTGCCATTAAATTTTCAATAATTATATCAGGTTCATCAACTAATTCTCGAGGCATTTCTAATGTATCGTAAAATTCAGTCGGTCTCCAACAATAAATGCATCGGTTTTCACAGTTCATGGCAGTTGGAGTCATTTCCATACATCTGTGAGTGGAAATTCCGTAGAACTTGTGCTTATAGCAGTCACCTTGATTGGCAAATGATTTTTTTGTCCAATGACAAAGCTCAACAGAAGAATGATTATACACCCCGTACTTTGCCTTTTGTAATTTTGTTTTCATTCGTGGTGTTATCTGGATAAGATTGTTTTCTGTAGCGTGTGAAACATATTCATCAGAGCAACTCATTTAAGGCTCTTACACTGAGAATTGAATTTAAATCTTACAACATAACGATGGGATCTAAGCTCTGCTCTAAACATTATGAGCAATTGCTAATAAGGGAGCCTTTTTGTAAGGGTATGTTCTGTACGGTGGTTAAACTGTTATCATGATTGATACTGAAGGGATAATGAAGTGCGGACTGGATCTGGTAAACTGGAAAAAATTACCACTGGACAGTGCCATTCATGTAAAAGGTAAAAACATTAAGAAAGTTTTACTCACAGTAGACGTTACGATTACAGAATTAATGCTGGCAAAAAATATTCAATGCGATGCAGTAGTTGGACACCATCCACTAGGAATCACGGCGCTTAATTTTCATAAAGTTTTTGATAGACATATTGACTATATGATAGAACATAAAATTCCAATAAGTATTGCTAAAAATGCGGTGAAGAAATTAAAATGCAAGGCTGAAATAAGATCTCATGCAAGTATCTATAATGACATAGTGAGCGCAGCAAAGACACTGAAAATGCCACTCGTAAATATTCATCAACCATGTGATGAATATATGAGAAGAGTGATTCTTGACAAGATAAATTCTAGAAAGATTAGATACGTTTCAGATATTGTAAAGTCAATTGAAGAAATTCCTGAGTTCAGAAATGCTGATACAAAAGTAGAAGTTCGATATGGAAGCTCAAATAATGAAGTTGGTCATTGGTCACTCGTTATCGCCGCAGGAACTAACGGCGGATTTCCAATTGCTAAAGCATATTTTGATTACGGCGTCCATACTGTGATATATCTGCATATTGACTACAATGATTTAACCAAGATATATGAAGAAAAACCGAAAGGTAATCTTATTGTTCTAGGCCATCTAGCTGGTGACTCAATTGGACTAAATGCTCTAGCTAATACACTGGAGGATAAAGGTATCAAAGTTGTCAAAATAGGAATTATATCCTCTGTGAAATAAATGAGAATGTGAATTTAGAATGAATAATAACAGTATAGATATTTTAGACCTCATGCAGAATTTTATAACATAGCTGATGAAAATTATATTGTATAGACTAGGTTTGAGCGCTACAGATTATATAGATCATTGCTAACGGAACCCTTATCCACAAATTTAGGTTAATAAGTCTGACTACTAGGATTTGTGACACGTCATTAGATATATGCTGAAATGTATTGGAAATACATCTACACTTTGATATAGGCCGAACAAATAAGCAAAAGATGATAACTAATAACATTAGTGACACCGACATACTTGGGGCATTGTACACGTATTGAAATTTTTTCAATGGTGTGATAGAGCCCACAAATTTGATGATAATTAGAAATTGGCTCGTTTCAACTCAATCATACTCTATACTAGTAACATGATAAAGACCAGATCAAAGCTAACAACCTTTCATAATGTTTATTGTTCAACTAATTGCTGGCCAAATAAGTTATTAATAATAGATTAATATATAAAAATCTGACGTAAGTGTATAAAATACACATTTCGTATTCACAAGTGTACAATTATATATTGTTATTTTGGCAGAACTATTGGTTGGCCTTCGTAGTATAGCCTGGTGAGTATAGGCGGCTGTGGACGACTGACTATTCTTAAAATAGTTGTTGAAAGAAACCGCTTGAGGAGGGTTCAAATCCCTCCGAAGGCCCTGCCACGAAATTGACTTGCTTTTAACTTTAGAATGAAAAAGGAAATTAGAATTGTGATAATATCATCAGAATAGCGAATTATTGTTAGTTATGAGGCTGATAGGATGCAATATATGACTTTATAATATATATCGACACTTATCCTTCTTGTATAGTTGTTTTCGTTATTATTATAAAATATGAAAGCATGTGCAAGTTTTAAGGTATAGCATATTCTAGATAGGAAGATGTAAATGTTCTTGACGAATTTCATTATGAAATCAAGTGGTCAAAATAATGCATTTTGGTTATTGGAATAGAGCAATTTAGTCTAATTAAATTATGCGTGGTAATTCAATAAAGATACCTATTATCTTTACGTCCTATTAATAACATCAAGGTCAGGATGAATTCTGATCTCTAAAGCTAGCATTGTTTCTTTTACTGCTCTATTTTGCATTATTTAATGTAGTTGGTCGAATTACTAAATGGTTCTGCATCTGCAATTGCAGATTTTGTGTTACTTCTGTTATTTTAGATCGAGAGTAAGAATGAATATAAATTGTAGAAAATTTAACAAATATCAGAGAATGATTTATGAGACTAAGAAATACAATAAGATCGATCTCACGTCTGATGGCCTTCATCTCATCGATTATTTGTCAATACTATAATATGACCGGAGTTGTTCCAACATGAGGTCTGTTAGTCTTATCGGATTTGTTACAGTAATGTGGTTAATGATACTGGTAGTCTCAGCATTTCTAGTAATTTTTGTGCCTCGGATGGATGTTGTTTTAATAAGGAATTTAGGATATAACAGAATAACTGTATCTATATTTGAAGCATTCATATCCATTTCATCCATTGTGATACTAATATTTGGACTGAGTAAGATGAAGAATTATTATATGCGAAAAAAACTGGAATTATAAATGGGTACAATATGTAATAAGGCAGATAGTAAGTGTAGATTCGTTGTTAGACGAAGATATGGCTGTTCCCATAGAATATAATTGTAGTTGGAACGAAGCATTAGTGACATTACTCAAAGATTCATTAGACTGACAAGATTCAAGCCAGACACAAATAGCCCACAAAGGCAAAGCATGTTTAGAGGTATTTCAATAAAGAATAATACTCGAAAAATAGCAGTTTTTACAATTGCATACATCTCATTATTGTTGGTTTGATCTGTCATAATTTGCCATTAGCGTTTAATTAGCCTTTCTGAATATAATATAGTATAGAAACATGCCATCAGCTTATGTGTTAATAAACTGTGAATATGACTCCGAGGAAGAGATTATCAAAGAACTAAGCAAATTGCCGGAGTTAGTAGAAGTATATCAGGCCTATGGTTCTTATGATTTAATTGCGAAGGTTAGCACAGATACAATTGATAAGTTAAAAGAAACGATCAGTTGGAGTATAAGAAGAAGCGACAAAATCAAATCAACACTAACGTTGATTGCCATAGAAGGGCAACAATAACCGGCAGACCTAAATAGATCAGTGCTGAAATGGCATAAGAACGGGATAGCCAGAAAAGCTGAGGAAAGGTAAGATGGATGTCTGCAATTTAATTGAAGACTTTATTACTTTTATAATCCAACAGTTAGGTAAGTCACCTAACACCGGAAAAGATGTATTGAAGGCCGTTAGAAGTTTTTTAGGTCAGAGAGTATATCACGACCCGCGCCTAGTTACCGAGTGCGCTTCGATAACCAAATTGTACAGAGACACAGAAAGTGATTTTGTATTAGATAAGCCGACAGCAGCTAAAATTCTTGGGTCGCCTATGAATAGGCATTTGAGAGTAATTCTTTATACATTAGCAAGCAGCGGCGCAAGAGCTAAGTTCTTTTCGCTGGAAGGATGTAGATTTAGATCTAAATCCGGTATCAGTTCATTTGAGGGCAGAGACAACAAAGACAAAAGTTGGCCGGACAGTATACGTAACTAAGGAAACAGCAGAGGAGCTCAAGCAATGGCTACTTTACAGACAAACTTGTCGTAATAGGAGTAATAATAAAGGAGGAGCAGCCACTTCAACAACAGGTTTTTCTTAACATAAAATATTCAACTCCACTATCTACAACAATACAGCTAGGGCAAACCACTGCATTTGAAATGCTAGTTGGAGGGAACAGGAATACCAAACCTTAGTGATATTCCATCAATACAGTACCATGTAGGTATAGTTGGTAGCAGTAAATGAGCAAGCTAATAACTAACTAACCGAAATGTATCATGTAGAGTTAGATACCATCCACCAGCAATTGAGGAAAAAGCTCCGGCTTGTAGTTCAAAGTAATCATCGTTAGTAATCTTTTTCTTGAATTCAATCTACAAAAATATAATATTGCTGCTTCTGGTTACTGGTGGAAGGAAAGAACTAGGAAACAGAGCCAGAAGCAGCAGCTCTTGTTGGAGATGGATTGTAGTGGTAATAAGTATTAAAAGAATAACATATCTACTATAAACATCGCAGCAGTTGACGTTTTAGTTTAGTTCTCCTAATACTATGACTTTTTCCTAATTAAGGTAAGGAATAAAAAGTTTTTAACTAAGTGGCTTCAATTTCAAGTTTCTCTAAATCCCGCAATAGTTTGGCTTAGAGACGCTGTCCAGCATGCATGAAAGAACATGGAAAAACACAGGAAGATATGACTCAAATGTAAAGTAATCTTAGAGCAGCTATTCATACCTCATGACTGATCTGCCCAACAGAGGAATTGCCATATCTTCATCATCATCAAAATCAAAAGAACCCTTCTATATTCTCATTTTTATAGCAAGAACAATCACAGTGTTGTCTTATTTCTTTAATCTGATTTTTGCGAGCTTCACATTGATTATGTGAATCTATCTGACAGTAGTAGCAGATGTGTTTTGGTTTGTGTCCAAGTCTCTTATTGCGCGGCCCTAAATCATAAAAGTCAGTCATATGCTTTTATTCTCCTTTTATCACATGGCTAAAATCGATTATTATTAGATGAAGATTGCGTTTAATATCTTATTAAATATACCCTCTTTTGAGTTTCGCCTTGCCCTTCTTGGTAGATGGTGTCCTTCTTAGCTGCATTCCACAGCAAGGACAAAATAAACCATTATGGTAAAAATAAGTTTCGCACCTTCTACAGTATTTCTTGCCATCAATGTATTGATTATACTCAAAGCTAGGTTTGCAGCCCAACCTTTCGCATATGTTTCGACATACCATTTGGGGAACAGTATTTAGCAAGAAATCTGGTCTTTAAAAAGAATAGATCACTAGAAGGAGAGGGGATAATGTCTTTGCAGCAATATAGTAGTGGATATTAAACATAAACTATTAAGATTGTTAGATCTACGCTAAGTACATAGCATCCCAATTATTCCAGGTTCTAACACTGTTCGAATAGCTAATATGTTTGGTTTAGAAACGATTACCACATTTACCAACAGTTGACGCTTTCATACTAGAACAACAGGAAATAACTAAATCGTTGGGGCAGCTGTTGAAAATGACCTACAATTTTTTATGTGGGCTAACTATGCTTGAACCATCAGCTGTAAATATTCCATAATCAGTCTTTGCTCTTAATATAGCAGAATCTGCAATCGTTGTAGCTTTGTCTTGGTTAACAGATTCTTTTATTATAAGCTTGAGTGCTTCGGCACCTTTGGTTGCTTGTCTTTTAAGGTGCTGCTTCCGATCCGCTCGACTATTCTTGCCATCCTTATCAATTTTAAATAATCCAAACTTTGCTTCAGGTCTATAGGATTCTTGCCATTCATAATTATCCATCATAGACCAATGTAAATATCCTATAACATTTGCACCATTATCAATTGCTCTTTTGATTTGCTCAATATGTGCTACAATAAACGGGCCACGATATCTGTCATGCTTATCAGCAATACCATTTTCGGTAACAAAAATTGGTTTAGCATATTTGTTATTTAACCTCATAACTAGCTCGTAGATTCCCTCAGGATATATCTCCCATCCCAGATCACTAAACATGCCATATGAATCAGATGAAGATTTACTGTTCCTAGTCTTTTCATTCAAATCATTTATGAATGCGCCTCCAATAAATCTGGCTGAAGATAGCGCAACTACAATACTATGGTATACATGTATACGACGGTAATAGTTAAGACCTATGAAATCAACTTTATTTTTCCAGTTATCATGAATGATAAAGGCATTGCTAGTTTTATCATGTATCTTGAGAGTATTCAAATAATTTACATCCTCTTCACCCTTAATCACAGCGTTAAGGAAGTAATCATTCAAAAAGTAAGAGGCATTCTCTGCAGCTTGATCATTATTCTTATTTAATATTCTTTTTCCCAAGACACTGTTAGGTTTGGCTGGAATGATATATGTCATTAAATGTCCAAAACCAACTCTTTTTGGAAGGCCATCTCCATCTGCATCAACATCGTCTAATTCTGTGATTTTATCGTATGCTTGAATATGGGCTTCAATAAGATTATGCAATGCTAGTTTAGCTCTTCTACCATCAAGAAAAAAACCAGGAGGAGATAATGCAGCAATATATCCTAAGCCTACAATGGAAGCTACAGGTTCATTTATTGTAATCCAATAGTCAACTAGGTCTTTTAATTCTACAACCATCATTTCAGTAAATTTGACAAATTCCTCAACTGTTCGATCGTTTTCCCATCCTCTTAAAGAATTCCAGTATGGATCTGTGGATGGTGGTTCTCCTATAGGAGCATCTCTTAGTGGTGAGGGTAGTATTTGTTGTACTATATTTTTGGTAATTTTGTCCGGGGGAGTCAATACCCATAGTGGTAGAGTAAAATGGTTCAATGTCACAATAGGTGTTAAACCTCTCTTTCGCATGGATCTCAACATTTTTTTATAATGATCCAATGCCTCTTGGTTCCATTGATCTTTTTTGGGTTGTATGCGAGCCCACTCTAGGCTAATTCTAAATGTATTCATACCTAGACTTTTGGCTAACTCAAAATCATTTTCATAATATTCTGGTTCCCAGAACTTGACAGCTTCGCCAGCCGGTTGCAAATGAATTTGAGTTCTACCTTTGTAAAAAATGCTTGGCTTTGTCAGCGAAGATATCCTTTTCTTGATAGCATCAGAGTGGGTAAAGTAATCCCAATCGTTGTTTGAAATTCCTCCTTCTACTTGATAAGAAGAAGTAGCTATACCCCACAAGAAGTTGTATTTAGAACCTTCCATTTTGATTTTATTATTATTGTAATCTGACTATACAACACATCAATTTTTATATTTATAGGTAGTAGATGTATAGAAGTGATCAATCAACAAGAGCAGCGGTTGTTTCCAATCAACAGTGCTACGTCGGTTGAATCCTAATGCAGCTGAAAAAAGCTTTTCCACCTATAATGTGTCAAAGTTATATTATTCTAATGCATTAACGAACACTGTTACTATCGCAACCTTTTGATTAGACGTCTACATTGAGATAACGCATACCAAAAAAGAGAATGACCTTTTTTATCGATTTCATGTTATAGATGATGTCTGGTCGTCAGTGTGTTATCCAATGTTGTTAGACGCTAGTGGTAACAGTTTCATTTATTTATTTAATACAAACGATTTATAGTTGACAACAAAGTAAACAAAGACATTGTGGGGATTTCTTGCTCTATGCTGCTTGTTTGGCCAGTTTAGAGGATGACATTTCATTTTTTTGCCTCAATGTTTTTAACATCAACATTACTTTTACGGAAACGGTAGGATGAAAGGTGTATCCTTTTGTGTGCAGTTTATAAATGCATCCAAATGTTGGTATTGTTGATATGAGCATTTGACAACAGCACTTGCTTGTTGTGGATTCATTGCAGCAGCAGTAGTAGTAGCAGCAAATATTCCAATGACCGATGCTACCACTATTATGGTTAGCAATAATGTTATTGCTGCATTTTTAATAACAGTCGTCTCGTCTCATCACTGTTACTATGATCAAGTATATTGATTTGCTGCAGCCATTTCTATGTATCTTATTATATGTTACTTTTATAGAACATCATAGAGG
>DATDNG010000379.1:0-2194 GCA_036518375.1 Nitrososphaeraceae archaeon
ACCCGTGGATTTTTTTTGCAACAAATTTTGCAGTTGTGTGCTTTCCAACTCCTGGGTTACCCGTAATTACAAGCCTCATCATGCGTTTTAGAAATTTCAATTATACCTCATTTATCTGGTTTCAATTTATCTATAAAAAATTGAGAACACCAACGATTATGATATTACGTGATTATATATGTATATCTATCGCCTTCAAAAAATGGGAGATCCCATTAGATAGTTGTGGACCAAATCTGGTGAAAAATATGGCCAAATATAGTTGGAAATGGTATGCCTTTGTATAGTAAATTATCACTACATTTCTAAATACTTATTTCTATGTGTGGGAATTTTATGAACATGTGTTGTTCTACTGTTGTACTTTTTGGAGAAGAGCTTGCCAAATATGGTTTTGGTGAATCTCATCCTATGAGCTCAGATAGAATTTATGCCTTCTGGTCGAGATTTCAAACTGAGAACTTGGATAAATCTGATCAAATCGTAATAGAAGGACCATCTTTGGCTGATGAAAAAGTTATACTGACATTTCATGATGCTAACTATATAGATCTTGTCAAAAAGGCTTCAAAGCATGGAATAGGTTTTCTCGATTCTGGCGACACCCCTTCTTTCAAGGGTGTATTCGAGGCCTCTAGCTACGTGGTTGGCTCAACTTTAAAGGCATTAGATCTGGTAATAAGGAAAAAAGATGGAGTAGAACATGCTTTTAACCCGATCGGGGGACTGCACCATGCTAAAAGAAACTCTGCATCTGGTTTTTGTGTGTTTAATGATATAGGTATTGCAATTATGGAAGCAAGAGAAAAGTATGACATAAAGAGAATTGTCTATGTGGACATAGATGCCCACCATGGAGATGGCGTTTATTACGAATTCGAAGATGATCCCTTTTTGTTTTTTGCTGACATACATGAAGATGGCCGTTTTCTATATCCGGGAACTGGCTCGGAATTGGAGACGGGTTTAGGCAATGCTGAAGGGACCAAATTAAACATACCTATCGCTCCAAACTCTACAGATGATGATTTTATTTCTGCCTTCAATAAAGTTGAGAAATTTATTAATGATATAGCAAAGCCAGAGTTAATTATACTGCAGTGCGGAGCAGACTCCTTAAACGGTGATCCAATAACTCATTTAAGATATACAGCAAATGCACACCGATATGCAGCAGATTCACTACACAGACTTGCACATTACCATTGTAATGGAAGAATAGTTGCTTTGGGTGGTGGTGGATATAACAGAGCAAATATTGCTGATGCATGGACAACAATTGTAAAATCCTTTGTGAAAACTACCATGACATAATACCGTTTTATTTAGCTAAAAATTTGCAGATGATATAAAATAAGCGTTGCATAGACACGAGGCAGCAGCAAGATATCCAATTCAAATAACGTATATTGTATACTGGATTTTTCCCAAATGATCTTGTTTCCTTAGTATATGATCTGAAGGAAGAAAGAATTTGCGATAAAGGTGTGTCCCATGAAATTTCATAATACAAATGCAAAAATCTGATCAACGGATTAACACAGCATAAAAACGCATTAGCTTGATCACATTATATATCATGACTGACGTGCGATAAATTAGGAAATACATGGGACCCGACAGGGACGGTCGATGATGATTAAATGAATCATTCGAAATACTTTTACCTTGGCATATTATGGGGTTGAATTGGATTGCCTTGACACTGTTTGTCAAACAAGCGTTTAATAGATGATAACTTCTATAAGAACGAAGAAATGTAAATATGATTGGAATGAGAGAATCAAACATGTCTACAACCTCAGGTGTAATTACCATAATTACTGCAGTATTATTTGCATTATCCTTACTAACTGTTCAAACTCAAGTTATGGCGCAAACGAGTGCTGCCTCTTTTGCTGTTACTACTGTCGGGACGCCATCTTCTCCTTCTCCCTCTCCATCTACTCTTAATAGTATATTCAAACAAGTACAAAACTCTGTTGTACAGATAACAAGTAAGATTCCAATACCTGCTGGTAATCCATCAAATCCACAACCACAACAAAATTCTACTGCGTTAGGTTCAGGATTTATCTATGATAAGGCAGGTCGGATAATTACTAACAACCATGTAGTAGGCGATGCCAAAATAGTAGATGTGACCTTTGTAGATGGAAATAGGTATACAGCAAAGGTGATAGGAAATGATATC
>DATDNG010000380.1:0-3253 GCA_036518375.1 Nitrososphaeraceae archaeon
ATAATAAAATCTAACTATAGCTCGTAACGTACCACCAACACCTACAAGCTTGGCTTTCGGGCTAATACCAAGTTCCTTTTTGTCTGGAAGAGATTTGAGTATATATTGTTTCATCTTATCATATTGTTCTCCACTAAATATGCCATCCATTCTTCCATATGATAGCGAAAGCCTTAATGCACCGAGAGGCAGTGATATGAATTTCTTAATTTTGAAATTTTCTGCATAAACCATTTCCAAACTACCGCCACCTAAATCAAAAAAAAGCGCAGTTGGTATGCATGTAGACTTTAGCGCTCCTAAATAAGAATACAAAGCTTCTTCTTTGCTAGATAATACTCTAAATCGAAAGCCTGTCTCCTGATAAACTTCCTTAAGGAACTCCTGACGATTGGTCGCTTCTCTTACGGCGCTGGTCGCAACAGCTAGCACATGTTCTGTTGTTTCAAAATTGATAATATCCTTGAACAATTTTAATGCATTAATGACACGATATATTGATTCACTGCTTAGATGTCCTGCTTCATCAAGTCCCTCCCCCAGTCTGACTGTTGCTCCTTCTTGACCGTATGCTGCATAAGAATTATCTTTGTAGACATGATAATTAGCTAATTTGGCAGAATTAAAACCAAGGTCTATTACCGATACTTTCAAAGCTTTCTGCTGCCGTCCCAATGGATAACTAAATGAGTCTTTAATTTCATTTTTGATACAAATTTAAATAATTTTCTTATATTTTAACTTGCAATATATAGTCAATATAGTTAATTTTTACGTATATCATTCAACTGTATTGAAAGTGACCCTATAGTTTGATCTATATCTTTAGAATATTTCATATGTCTTCCTATCGATGTCACTGTTGATCTCGCAACAAACTTGAGGTCAATAATAAATAGATATTATCCTGAAAGAGTCCTTTTTACAGAACGATAAAAAATTTCATTTTGCCATATTTTTCATGTGTCTGGGAGTAAGTAGCCATTTTAATTGACCGTGTAACTTTGGAGATGAAGAAGAATTTGCCTCAATCCTTGCAAGTCCCGCCTTCTTTAAGACAACAGTCCCACCCTTACCATCAAATACCATCTCACCTATCATATCAGTAAGATATGGTTCATGTCCTACAATAAGGACAGATGACTGTTGTTTGAACCGTGATGATAATCTACGATAAAGGTCCAGCCTGTTACCCTCAGGCTTCAATTCATCCCAATCTTCCATCTTCTTTTCATTCTTGGTTGTCTTGGCTACGATTGCGGCAGTTTGATGTGCCCTCTTTAAAGGACTGGAGAGTATAAAATCAAACTTAATTCCTAGGCCTTTGAGTGATTTGGCTATATCTGCTACCTCTTTTTGACCTGTGACTGTTAGAGGCCTCTCAAAGTCTTTATTTCCAGCAGCGAGCTTTTTACCCGCTTCGCCATGTCGCAAAATAAATAAATCCATTATGAAAAAAAATATTATCTTGTTATATTATCTTAACTAAGATTTATACATGATTTTATATTTGATAATGAGACAAATATATATTTTGAATTAGAAATTGAAGACGGCCTCAAAGATGTATTAATATATCAATACACTCAGGATTTACTATTGTATCCATCCTTAATCTTGGGACAGAAGAAGTATCTCAGTAATTGGAATAGACATGTATTTGCAAAGATCATCTTTAACGCAGCTGAAAAACTGTTAACATGGATGGATCTACATAACAAAATAATTTGATCAAGCCAATTAAAATTAATAGGTAACTGTAGACAAATTTACTGTGTCTCTGATTCTACTCATGCTACTCTTAATGATGATAATCTATTATGTAAGTGACCAGATTTGGTTAAAGAAATTCTCTTTGGAGTTGGAGAGATTTCCTTTGCAAAATTGAACAAATTCTTCATATTTTTTATTTCTCTCTGCAATCTCTTCATCAAGGATATGGTGGACTTTTTTAGGGCGCTTGACTCTTCTTAGATACGCTATAGTAATATCATCATCATGTATTGATCCTAACATGTCTTGTATCTCTTCTAGTTCAGTTATCATTTTAGCAATTTCGTTATTTTGATTGGGTAATATCTCTAATAAGTAGCGCAATTTTTTACAATCTTTTCTCATTTCGTGCAATTGTTGTGTTTTGTTAACATTTGTAATCACAATTGGAAAATTCAGCTCTATTCTATCGCTAAATCTGGATACAACTTTGTTGAACCTCTGCTGAAGCTTTTTGTTAGGCATGTCGTCTTCATCTACCTTCGGTAATGGAAGTTTTCTTAATGACAATGCAATATTTCTTGCTTTTCTAAGTTTTGTATCCCTTCTTTTTTTCAATGTTCCTGTTAATTCAGCGTATGCTGGTTCTGAAGAATATTTTTCTAGTTTTCCATAAATTATATCATAATCTCTTACCTGACTATTTATTTTGAAAAGCTGTTTGCTTGCTGTGATGTAATCATATACTCTATTTTTTTTCCGAACCTTCTTTGGCAGTGACCTAAACGAAGCATCTACCTTTCTAATAGCTGTCCTAATGTCATGGATATTACCCTCATTTGAATCAGTGATATAGTCATTAACTCTCTTGTCTACTCTTTGTATATTTTCTTGAAGTTTTGATACAAAGGATTTAGACGAAATTGAAAATACGTTCATAATATTCCTTCGAATATGTATATATTATTATTATCATATGTTTGTATTGTTAGGAATTGCTTGATTTTTTCAATCTTCTTCCGCCTGTAGATAAATTCAAGGGGTTCTGAATTTGGTGTAGATCAAAGTTATCATTATTATCATTTTTATTGTTTATGCCTGTAGAGTATAAACTAGGACACTCCAGGAACGAGGACAAGATTCCATCTCTAAGTCCACTCGCACTTGCGACAATCTTCCCAAATCCAAGCTTTATCATCATCATATTGATAACACATGAGCCAGCAGTAATTGTATTGGCCCTATTCTTACCTATATCACTAATTCTGGCAATCTCCTTTGGCGTCATATTATAGAATTTTCTGTGAATCTTTTCAATAGATTCATAATCCAATCTACAATTGCGAATCTTTTTGCCAAGCTCAAAATTTCTGAGTTCTTGATTATAATAATCATAATTATAATAAAATCTAACTATAGCTCGTAACGTACCACCAACACCTACAAGCTTGGCTTTCGGGCTAATACCAAGTTCCTTTTTGTCTGGAAGAGATTTGAGTATATATTGTTTCATCTTATCATATTGTTCTCCACTAAATAT
>DATDNG010000381.1:0-15890 GCA_036518375.1 Nitrososphaeraceae archaeon
GTCTCACAACCTAAATGGATTATCGTGTTAGTAATATTTCATTAGCCAAAGAAGGAAAAATTAAGATTGATTGGGCAGAAGCTCATATGCCCGTGCTTGTTGCATTAAGACAAAAATATGGGAAGATTAGGCCCCTTGAAGGTATTAAAGTTGCTGGTTGTTTGCATGTAACAAAAGAAACCGGCGTTCTAATAAGAACACTCAAGATGGCAGGAGCAGAGATATCATGGTGTGGATGTAATCCACTGAGTACGCAAGATGATGTCGCGGCATCTTTGGTTAAAGATGAATCAGTATCAGTTTTTGCTAGCCGTGGTGTAGCAACAACACAATACTATGAGGACATTCATTCTGTCATAAGATCCGAGCCAAATATCACAGTTGATGATGGTGCAGATCTCATAGTAGAAATGCACAAAAATATAAATAAAATTAAATCAATCATACGCGGCGGTACTGAAGAGACTACGACAGGAGTTATTAGATTACGTGCAATGCAAAAGTCAGCCAAACTGATGTACCCAATAATTGCAGTAAATGACGCAGAAACTAAGCATGATTTTGACAATATTTATGGAACAGGACAGTCGGCTCTAGATGGAGTTATCCGTGCTACAAATATATTGTTTTCAGGAAAGAATGTAATCGTCGCAGGATATGGCCACGTTGGTAAAGGAATAGCAAAGAACGCGTCCGGCATGGGTGCTAATATCATTATTACTGAAGTGGATCCAATAGCAGCCTTGAAGGCAAAGTTGGATGGCTACTCTGTCGCACGTATGACAAGGGCTGCTAAAATTGGTGATGTATTTATAACAACCACTGGATGTAAAGACGTAATCACTGAAGAACATTTTACTCAGATGAAAGATGGCGCAATACTAGCAAATGCTGGTCATTTCAATGTAGAAATCTCCATCCAAGCACTGGAGCATCAATCTTCGTCTAAAAAGAAAATAAACAAAGATGTAGTTCAATACGATTTACAGAATGGTAATAGAGTTTATCTAATAGGTGAAGGAAGGCTGGTAAACTTGGCAGCTGCCGAAGGTCACCCTTCGGAGGTCATGGATATGAGTTTCGCCAACCAATTCTTGTCTGTTTTAAGACTTGTTAAATATGGAAGCAACATGAAGCCCATAGTATACGATATTGAAAAAAGTCAGGATCAAGAAATTGCTATGGCCAAATTGGAAGCTATGGGAATAGAAATAGATAAGCTTACAAATGAACAAAACAGATACCTAGAAGGATTCAGCGAAGGCACCTGATAAAATTATCTTCCCGAGTTTCAATACCAAATATTAGAAAAAGACATAAAGCTTACCTTTTGTAATCAAGGTTCATAGTTGGAAAAATTATTGTCACCTGACCAACAAGAAAGATATCGTATGTACTCTATTTATCTCAAAATGTAAATACTTCTTTCTTCTACAATTTCCTAGTCTCTGGTGGATGGGTAGTCTAGCTCGGTTAGGATACCTGTTTCACACACAGGTGGTCGAGAGTTCAAATCTCTCCCCATCCACACGATAACAATTTAGTCAAAGCCTCATGTACTATCCATATCAACTTACAATTAACATTGAAATGAATATTACAAGAGTAATTCCGACAAAGATCTTTGTGATATTCATTGATTTGTCAAGTGCAGAAGAATAATCATCAAACTGATTTTTTCCCATCACTTTAATATTCGATTCTGCCAGCAGCAATTCAAAACTAGCGAGTTCCATCTTTTCGATTGATTTCTTTGCTACTTGAAGATACATGTTTGTGACCAGGTCAAAACCGCTTCTATCGCCTAGAGCATAGTAGCCTTGACGGGTTCTCTTTCCAGACGTTGTGTGTGTATCAGAAGTGCAGATTTCAATCATCTCCATTCCATAATTATTTAATGTGAAGATAATACGTTCGCGTAGACCATTTTGCATATTGTTCGAATCTGCCCAACCTACTGCATACCTATTTTCTGTGATTTGTATAGCTATTGCAGCGAGGCCAGCTTGCCCTAGATCCTCGATCGATCCTATCTTAGAATATATACCATCTGAATTAGCAAAACCGATTTTGAATTCATTTTGTTTAGCACCCTTTAGAGTTTCTAAGCATTTTTTTGTTGCTGACAGTAGATTGTATGTATCAGTTCCGGTCAGGTGACCGCCCATTGCATTATGACTGTCTATAATAAGAATATAGTTAAAACCAAGACTCAAAGAGTATTTTTCTATATCAGTACGTATACTATTTGGCACATCTTCCATTCCTTTAGGAGCCATCGATAGAATAACCATGGCAGTATTACCAAACGCAATTCCTGTTACTGTACTCTCTCCTATTTTGATTTGAACTGGAATTGTGCAGCTATTCCCTCTTTCCAATACCACGACTTCAGAGAGTGTCCCAGCATATCTTTCTACTTCTTGCTTCGAAGGTATATTGAGTGAATGATCCGATATACCATGCATAACTAGTGCGTTATTGGAAAACAGGGTATACAATACATAAGGCAAGTTACTTCCTCCGACAGGATTAAATGGACCTGGATGTACTTCAGGTAGTATGATAGATATTTCCTTGGAATTTATAACTTTGAATTTGATAATGTATGTTTTGATGACTTCCATGTGAGCTTTTGATTCTGCAATTTTCTCCATGTTTTCTGTCTTATTTTCAGTCCACGCGGCAAGAAAGGCTTGAAGTATAGCGAAAGTACTCTTAACCCTAGGCCTTCCAGCCCTATCTGCAACAATTGTCCACGAGATACTGATTACTATAAGTGCAAGACCAAATTCCAATCCTACTGGATGTATTAAGAGATCGTGGTAATAAGACAAAGTGCTTTCAAATACAAAAAGGAGAATTATTGGTTGAAGAAATGAGACAGCTATAGATCTACCATGTCCTGCACCAAAAACAGAATTAAATATAGCTATCCGTACACCGCAAGCTAATAACATACCTTCAATGATATAGTTGTTGAACGAACTTCCATTCTTTGCAAGAAGTAATCCAGTGGTTAGTCCTAATATAACTGTGAAGAGCCAAAGAAGGCTGGTGAATGCAGATATATGAAAAATTTTCGATATTTTATTTAAAGGTGTCCCATGAAGCGACACAAAGTCCAAAAAACATGCAGCTGTTAAACAAGCTTGACCAAGCAATATTGAGTACAGCAAATGAATTTTATCTGTCTTATCGTATGTATGTGTGATAAATACAATAGAGGATATAGATAAAAGAGAGATGAGGTAGGAGATTTTATATGACGATGGATTGAGCCGTGTGAACGACCAACGTCGATGAATGTTAGATACACTATCAGGCATCGACTTGAACATGTACCGAGATCCAGCCACCTCGGTGTAAGTTAGTGAACTGGAAATAAGATTCTAATTAAAATAGATACTGCTATTAGGCCCCCAGTTATCCCCAACACAATTTCAGGCTTAACCTTTACTCCTCTGGTCTCATCTTCAAAAAATCTCAACAGCCCAGCACTTGATGCGGGTAAAGGAGCATTCTTCTTTTTGCTACTCATTTTACACATAAAATAGATTTTACACCTTAAATATATTCCGCTTAATTTTTGATGATCAATATACTATCTTTTTTGACCGTACCGATTCGAAAGACAGTGCTAGCACACTAATTCACGTTGCGATAAAGACAACGTTCGCGTAGATCCGGTGAAGATAATACGTTCGATTATTTAATGTGAGGATCAACCCTTGATCGTTGTGAATTTTGTTTATCTATTTATGTCATTAACTGCGGGCAAGGCTTAATAATGAGAGAGGAGAAGATTAATTTACCAAAAGATGGCGGTTATATGCAAAAAATGTGGTCTTCCGGACGATTTATGCGCTTGTGGGGAACTTGACAAAGAAGAAACTAGAATTGTGGTCCGTTTAGAAACAAGGCGCTTTTCAAAAACAACAACAATGATTGAAGGCATTGATCCGAAGCTCAGCGATGTTCAACATATTGTTAAAGACCTAAAAAGCAAATTCGCATGTGGTGGAACCGCAAAGGACGGCTTTATAATGCTACAAGGCGATCATAAGGATGATGTCAAAGGATACCTCGTCAAGATGGGTTTTAGCGAATCTGCAATCGAGGTTCAATAATTATTCTATAATACCATCTTGTACATTGATAATATGATTTGCAGAATTTAATATAGAATTTTCATAACCTCAATATCTACCTTTAAACGAAGGCATTTAAGCCGGCCGGCCAAAATCCGGCTTAATGCACAAACCCGTCAAATTCCAAAAGAAGAATGCATCAAATCTAGATGAAGCAATTAGGATAGTTTCAAACATGCAGAAAAACATTGCCACTGGTCGTTCAACTTATGTGGAGATGCGAGCTGTGAGTAGGATGGTGGCTCACAATATAGGATTGAGGTTAAATTCAATAAAATTTCTGAGCGACAACAGATGCTCACTTTTATCAACAATTTTCTCCACGATGTCGAGCGGATATGAATACACTCTTACTCCAAATGGAATCCTCAAGAGAGATGATCTTGAAAAGCTTTTATCCGCAGATTCAGACATTGCTAATCTTCTTGCAGCAATAGAATCTAATTTAAAATCCAATGATAAAGCAGATATTGGTGACGAATTATGTCTTTTGAAAGAGTTGTTAAATAAAAGGAAGACATTGATAGAAATTCTCAAAGCTTGAGGTGCATTTTTAAACCTTTGTACCTATTTCTAATAGTAACTTCAGTTACGCCTGCTGCTTCAGCAACATCCTTCTGTGTCTTGTTTTCACCATTCATCACGCAGGCTACATATAATGCTGCTGCAGCCAAACCCATGGGATCTTTGCCTGCAGATATCTTACCTTGCTCTGCTTTCTTCAATATTTCAAGCGCCTTACGTTTTGTTTTTTCTGAAAGTCCTGCTTTGCTAGCAATCCTGGCAACACATTTTACCGGATCTACTACTGGCATTTTAAGATCTAGCTCTCTAATCAGCAGCCTGTAACATCGTGCAACATCCTTCTTCTTTATATTACTTGCATTAGCAATATCTTTCAATGTCCTTGGAGTTTCGGTATCTCGACAAGCAGCATAAAGCGCAGCTGCAACTAGGGCAGAAATTGATCGACCTCTTACTAATCCCTTTTCTAGGGCTTTTCTGTATACATATGCAGCCTTTTCAATCACAGCATCACCAACAGCAAGTTTATCCTTTAATCTATCAAGTTCACTAAATGCTTGTCTAAAGTTCCGATCGACTGGCTCGTGAACTTGACTTCTGCTGTCCCAAGTTCTTAACCTTTCAATCGTACTTTTCATAGATGCAGATAACGGCTTTCCCGAAGCATCTTTGTCGATTGGCCCAATAATAGTTGCAAGACCCATATCATGCATAGCAAGTGAAGTTGGAATGCCTGCTCGGCTCCTATCTTCGTGTTCTTCCTTAGAAAAAGCCCGCCATTCGGGTCCCATCTCCTCTATTCTTTCGGTTACCACGAATCCACAGTTACCGCAGAACATTTCACCACTCGAGTTATCGGTAACCATTGGCCCCTTTCCACAACGGGGACACCTATTACTAAACATCGAAATGTCTTTTACCAATTTTTCACCACAAAACCTTAGACGGCAACTGCCATCTAATATAAATATTTTATTTTAATATATAAAGATTATGATTAGCGTTATTTGAATGTGTCTTAGTTGCAAGATATTTTATAATATAACGTAACACATGGTAATTTATTGCCAAAACTTTATAAAATATGTTATTTTCTGAGGAAAGCCGGAATTTACAATGAGATCTAACTCTGCAGGATTGTAAAGACTAGCAACAATTAATATTTTTAAAGAACCCTAAGAAAATTAATACGTCTATGTAGTAGATGAGCTTAATTGTCGATAATGAGACAACCTGCAGATTGTCTTATCGAAGAAGGCAACCGTTTCCCTTGTTGCTTGTACTATTGACATTTAATTTCAAAATGTTAATTAAAGGTCAATGAAAAAGAAGGCTAATGGAAGGTTTGGGAAGTATTCCACGATGGATAGTAGAAAGCGATCCAAGCTGGCAGAAATCAATTGACTCTAACCCTGAAATTCAAAAATGGACCAAAAAAGGAACTAATATCCAAGCAGTTTGTGGTCCTACCAGTATTTCTTGTGAAATAATAGGCGAGACGACTCATGCAGACATATTGCCAAATCCTTTGCACAGTTTCATAAAGCATAACAAAAACGATGTACTTGCAGGCGGAAATCTTATCAAGTATCTTTCAAGTACATATTTAAACCCTGGCATTAGTGATCCACCTAGGTTCGATATTACTAGGAGCAATTTCATAAAGTCTCACAAATTTTGAAAGTTTATCGGATTATGTTGGTTGGGCGTTATATGCTTAGCCATCATATTTCCCTTTAATATCAACCAACTTATTCTTCGATGATGCAATTGAAAATGCATATATTGATCTAGAATACAGCTTCTCCAATGCCAAGATTCTTTGTTTTGTTATTTATGATTTGTTCTCTGTTGTTATTTTCTATATTTCCAAATTTATCTACACACGCTCAGACCCAGATTGAAAAGAAGGGTCCATTTGTTGATCAAGTAAATTTTATTCACTATCTCGACGAAAACCTGGCTCTTCAAGATTTAAAGGCTGGTAAAATAGATACGTATTTTGCAAATATACCCCTAGAAGTAGTATCAGATGCAAAGAGCGATCCAAACCTCAATGTTTATCAAACAACAGGAGAATTTTCAGATCTTTTATTAAATCCTGCACCAGCAAAGGCATCTACAAATGACTTAAACCCCTTTTCTATAAGGCAAGTCCGGTTTGCAATGAATTATTTGATTGACAGAGATTTTGTGGTCAATGAGATTTTGAAAGGTTATGGGACCCCAAGGATTGACCCATTTGGAATATATTCTCCAGAGTATCTTAATATAATAAATGTAGTACAATCATTTGGATTTAGACACAGCCCTGAAATAGCACAAAAAATGATATCTGATGCTCTATCACATGCGGGGGCCACGAGGGACAATAACGGTAAGTGGATTTATAATGGAAAGCCGGTTACGGTTAAAGTTCTGATTCGTAGCGATATTCCTTATAGAAAGTCAATTGGAGAAGCCATTGCCTCAAATTTAGAAAGTATAGGATTCACCATCATAAGGGACTATGGTGATTTGAACAAGGCAAACGCTATTGTCTATGGTTCTGACCCCCAGGATTTTAAATGGAATATCTATCCAGAGGGATTTGCATCATCGGCGTTCGCAAAGTATAGCCCTGCAACCCCCGCCCAGATGTATGCTCCTTGGTACTCCCGAATGCCAGGAAACCAAAATCCGGCCTTCTGGAATTATAAAAATTCTACGTTAGACAAGATCACACAAAAAATTGTCTTTGGAAACTTTAGTTCTGAGAGCGAACGCAATAATCTTTTGAGAGATTCTATAAAAGATGGAATTCAAGAATCTGTAAGAGTTTTCGTTGCTTCTAATATTGATCCCTATGTTTCTACTAAGAATGTCAAAGGGCTGATAAATGACTTTGGTGCAGGAATTACAAGCAGATTATCTCCAATCAATAGTAGGCTTGTAAACAATAGCACGGCGCTTAATATAGGAATGAAAGAGATATACGTAGGAGCTTGGAATAACATCGCTGGATTTAGTGACAGATATGGTGTAATAGAGGCATCGGACATAACAGATCCTGCTGTCTTTGTCGATCCCTACAATGGTGAAGTAATACCAGTCAGGACACCTTGGACAGATATCGAAACAAATGGACCTCATGGTAGAGTTGCCGTCGCTCCTGATAGTATGATTTGGGATCCGATAAATCAGCATTGGAAGAAGGTAGGAGGTAATACCACAGCAATTAGCAAAGTTACCTACGATTTGATATACAGTCGATGGCATAATGGAGTGATGATGGACAAAAATGACTTGCTCTATTCTTCCTACTTCGGACATCAATGGGGCACAAATACAGGCCCCTCCGACAAAACAAAAGATTCCGAATATACTAGTCAGGCTTCTCAGGCCATCAAATATGATAAAGGCATCAGGTTTCTTTCTGATAGAAAAGTAGAATCATACATCGATTTTTGGCATTTCGATAAAAAAGAGATCGCCGGAGCTGGAACTGTTTGGGCTGCTGAACCCTGGGAAATCACTGCAGCTTGTGAACGACTGGTAGAGGATGGTAAGTTCGCTTTTTCAAAAACAGATTCAACCTCAAAAGGCGTAGACTGGCTTTCGCTGATAGTTCCATCTCATGCAAATGCTATAAAAGATGAACTTCAAAAGATGAAAGCAGAGGGTTATGTGCCGCCTGCATTGAGAGAGACTGTTAGTGTTGATCAAGCAAGGAAGAGATATGATGCAAGTATTAACTGGATAACTCAGCATAACAACGCAATAATAGGCAATGGCCCGTTTTACCTTGATAATTATAATTCTGCTGGAGGAGTTATTACAATTAAGGCATTTCGTGATAATTCATATCCATTTGGTGTAGGCTATTGGAATAAATATGAACATCCGAAATTAGCTTCAATTGAAAACGTTAACGATCTTCCGAGAATCGTACGCATTAGTAAACCCACAAACATGATGATAAAAGTCAATGTAGATGGAAAACCAAGCAATAATGCTACAATAAATTATTATCTTTCTAACAGCGACGGAAATGTTGTCATAGCTGGATTGGCTAAACCTGTCGCTAATGCAGTTGGAAGTTTTTCCATTAACCTTGACGGTAAAGATACTGCTAAACTATCGCCTGGTCCAAACACTTTGAAAATTTTTGCGAATAGTTTTGAGGCCTACAAGCCAGATATCATAACTAAGCTTATTATAGCCTTAAGAACTATGGGTCCTGTAAAACAGTGATTATTTATTAAACCTATCCAACAACAATTGCATTACTAATTTTCAACGGCCAAAACAACTTTCAGTTGGTTATTATATCAGGGAAAACCAATTGTCAGCATTATTATGGGATTTAAGAGGTTCTTGCTTCTTCGAGTCTTTAGAATGTTTATTACTTTAAGTGCTGTCCTTCTGATAACCATCGCCTTACTAGGAGCCACTATGGATGATATTCTTAAACGTAATGTCATGCTAGGTGTTATAGAACAAGTTAGCCAAAATGCAAAATTAAACAGCAGTTTTAAAAATCAGCAGCAACAACAAGACTATGTCAAGAACCAGATAAACGCAAGAATTCATGCACAGGGACTTGATGAACCGTGGTACTCACCAAAATCCCTAGGCTTAAAGTTATTCAAAACAATGACATTGGATCTTGGCAATGCACTCTTCTTAACTAGTGATTCTGGCTCCGCAAAGGTCAGTAACATAATAATGGAAAAATTGCCTAACACAGTATTGTTATTTACGACGTCTACAATTATAATTATAGTTATAGGTCTATACCTTGGATCATTTTCGGCAAGCAAGATTGGATCATTGATAGATAAGTTTACTTCTGCGTCAGCGATATTCAGTATAAGTGTCCCAACTTTTTTTATAGGAATGTTAATGATCGTCGTCTTTGCATTTATTCTTCACATATTCCCATCACGATCGATACCTTTAACAAATCCTAGCGATCCTTATTATATCCTTGATCTGTTATATCATATGATATTACCACTATTCACGTTAGTTCTCGTTGGCTTTGGAGCCTGGGCATATACAGTCCGTTACTATGTTATCAATATATTCAATGAAGATTTCATCGCCGCCAAGAGGGCACAAGGAATCTCAGAAAGAAGGATAACTTTTTCACACGCATTAAAAAACGCGGCCCCGCCGACCTTTCTATCAGTTGCATTGGCCCTGTCAGCCTCAATTACAGGATCACTGCTTGTAGAGATAGTTTTTAATTGGCCGGGAATGGGTTTGCTAGCCTTCCGTGCCATTAGCGTAATGGATATACCTATAATAATAGGTCTAACATATGTTACAACACTTATCTTTGTTATCACTATGTTGATTGTAGATTTGATGTCTCAATACTTGGACCCTCGAGTCAAAATAGGATGAATATCAAATTAATATTACCAACTGATTCATTTAGTAGGTTTATAGTATTAAAAAGTGGCGTAGCTGGTGTTGCAATACTTTTCTTTCTGATAGCCGTATCAATATATGCCATTACAGCTGTACCATTAGACTCATTTAGACAATGGAACAATCCAAACTATTGGATAAGGTATCCTAAATCCGCCATGCCAGCATGGACAAATATTTTTGCTTCGAAAAAGCAGCCAGAACATTTGATTATGGACCATCCTGTAGTGACAAATGGATTCGATCAAGGTATAAAAAATATAACACATACCTATAGATTTGCTTATAATTACGACTTCTTTCCCAACGATTTCATGCTAACCTATGCGTTAGAATATAGCTCCACACCTCCAATATTCGATGTTCAGTTAACAAGGCCTGACGGTGAATCCTTCGACCTGATTTCATCCTCGTTACCTTCTCCGCAGGGCACTCATTATGTTTTCAAAGACACCCTTTTTTCAACAGACAGTCAGATACACGAGAGTCTTCGAAATTACCTTGACAAGTACTCTTACAACGTAGACCCGACAAGTCCAGAAGTAATGCTATTTTCTGAAAAGGACAGCCCAACAGTATTGAAAGGAATATATACATTGAGGATAACCTTCTCGTTTTTTGATGAAAACAATAATGATGACAAAGTCTTATACTCTGAATTCATACTGGGCGGCAGAGTGTTTGGTTTATTAGGTACAGACGAACTGCGTCATGACCTGTCGATAGGAATTCTGTGGGGAACTCCAGTAGCCTTATTCATTGGGCTCTCTGTTGCAATAGCATCTACATTCATAGGATTATTTTATGGCCTAACTGCTGCTTACAAAGGCAAAAAAACGGAACCAATACTAATGATCATAGTACAAATTGTCATCAACATTCCAGTTCTCTTTATATTAATTATTCTCGCCATAACAATAGGAAGAAGCATCTTTCTGATAGTTGGATTTTTTACTTTGTTCGGATGGGTGGGCATGGCGTTAATCAGCCGTACCATGGGGCTGCAAATAAAGTCTTATGCGTATGTCGAAGCAGCAAAGTTGTTGGGAGAATCCGACACAAAAATTATCTTCAGACATATAGTACCGCAGCTGCTGCCTTTTGCATTCGCTAGTATAGCATTATCTGTCCCTGCTGCTATTTTAGCGGAGTCAGGGCTAAGCTTTATTGGACTTGGTGATCCAACAATTCCTACATGGGGCCAGATACTTCACGACGCGCAGTCGTCAGATGCTGCTGCTAGAGGAATGTGGTGGTGGATAATGCCTCCTGGCGTGATGATAGGAATCACAACCGTTGCGTTCGTTTTAATTTCTCGCGCTTTAGAAACTATAGTAAATCCAAAAATGAAAAAGATCTAAATCTGATAATTATTATATGCTACCCACACGAAATAATCTTATTTTTTCAAGTACAGGATCAGAAAGCTTTATCGTATATGCACAAGCATCGTCTGATGAAAGTTTTGAAAGTTCTTCCAGAAACTTGGTTTTATCTCTTCCTCGTTCGTATAGACCTCCTGACTCCTTTATGCAAAGGGGAAACTTTTGCATCTTGGCGCCGTTATTAATTAAGTGTTGAATGAATGATCTATAACTATTGAGCTCGTACCAATCTAGTCCCTTCTCTTCACAGAATGCAATCCAGACATCAATTGTGTTTTGGAAGAAGGCTTTGCTACGTAGTTCTTCTAATGTCAATATTATTGCTCACAAATCATTAGCTGATGTTCTTTTATTAAATTTTTTTTCTTGACTTCTAGAACTAGCTGTGGGCAAAATCTCTAACTGCATCTCATTACCATTTCTATCAAATGCACCTATAGTCTCATCTGTGTAAGGATAGCTAATAATTACTGAAACTAATCCGTAATAATTATTTAAATCTTCGAGAGAGGGTCTATTCGAACTGCCTGGGTGTGAATGAGCGGTACCAATGTATGAAAGATCAAAAGGTAAATCATAAGTGGGAAACCCTGAGTAATAAGGACCATGCGAAGAGAAAGGAGGAATTATTAAGCCATGTACTATAATTTGTTGTTTGTTGCTTTTTCCTTGCAAGATTAGAATGCCCTCGTTTGGGTGGCAAGTCCTAGCATATGTGATAATTCCATCAGCAGCCTCTCGTGTCATGACAACTAGTCTATTTCTTTTATTTTGTGTGTCTGCTTTACTTCTGTTCCTAAATAACAATACTAGAGTATTGTGAATAATGTTTTATTTTAATATTGAGTTGTGAATCATGGTTGTTTAACAATTAATTATTCCTGACCACAATTTTGCCCAGACTAGTGTTTTAGACTAGTATTTTATGCTGCAAAATGATCAAGTTGCCCCTAGAAAAACGAGAAGAGATAATGGATAGGCGAACGAATTATGTTGGGCAGATGAAGGAAATAGGTGATAACCGCTTTGATCTTTCGGAGAGGACTAGTTGCAAACGATAATGATGGGACGCCTCTACTCATCAATGATAAAGTAGAAGGATATCAAGGTGTTGTTAAGGAAGGTGTGTAATGGGACGACGTTTCAGCAGGTTCTTGACGGGGTTATTCGCATTTCCAATCATGATGAATCGAAGGTAAAGTCGCTTTTGGAAATGCTAAGTCAGCAAAAAAAAACTTCTATAATACAATTAGAAAAAGTAAAAGAAAGTTCAGCTTTATTCTGCTAATCCTGTCTTATGCTATCTTTTTTAATAGCTTTATACAAGGATTAGCTTGATAATGGTTAAGAATTGTTCTGTCGTACTTCTCGAGTTGGGACTTGCAGCATTCGATGAGCGTAATAATTTAATCGCTTCAAAGAAATTTGATAATCCAGTACAAACTTATATCCGACTAAGAAACGGTGAGAGTTCTCTCGAGCTCAATGAAATTATTGAAACATTACGTTCCTTTGATTACGTGTCAGTAAACGACGCAAATATAGTATCTCTTCTTCAAAAATCCGGTTTGAATAGTCATGTAATGCCAGAAGAAGAGCAAAACAATATTCAGAATTCAAAACCCGCATACATTGTACGGTCTGAACTAGCAAATGATGAAGTTGATGCTATGCAAGCACTACGAAATTTTGCTATCCAGTTTTCATCAATTAGAGTAAAAGAAGCTTCGGAAAAACTTGATCTTCATATCATACAATCAATTAATGCATTGGACGAGCTAGATAAAATAATTAATGTTATTGGAGCAAGAATGCGAGAATGGTACGGTTTACACTTCCCAGAACTTGACAACTTGATCCAAAGTCTCCTTGCGTATGCAGAGATTGTAGCCAAGGCTGGCTCAAGAGAAAATATTACTAAGCAGATAATAGAAAATGCAGGCGTGCATGATAGAAAAATTGAGATCATAATTGATGCTGCAAAAAGGAGTAAGGGAGGAGACATGACTCAAGAAAACCTTATAATTGTAAAAAAAATAGCACAAGAGGTTATATCCTATTCTGAGTTACGTAGAATTTTAGCTGATCACATTGAGACCGCAATGGAACTTGTAGCTCCTAATGTAAAGAACCTGTTGACAGCTTCAGTTGGAGCAAGGATTATTGCCAAAGCGGGAAGTTTAAGCAGATTATCTATCTTGCCAGCAAGCACTATTCAGGTCCTAGGCGCAGAGAAGGCGCTTTTTAGAGCTCTCAAAACTGGAACGAGGCCCCCAAAGCATGGCCTTATTTTTCAGCACCCACTAATTCATTCTGCTCCTAAATGGCAGCGCGGTAAGATTGCAAGGGCTATAGCATCGAAGGTTGCAATTGCAGGCAGAATTGATGTTTATCGCCACTCGGAAAAGGATTCTTCTATTCTAGACAGCTTGGAAAGGCGAATTAAAGAAATTCAAGAAAAATATAAGGAACCCCGGCCAGAAAAACAGAAAAATAGAACCTATGGAACCAATGCTGATCGCAGGCGCCCGTTATTTACGTCCTATCAAAGGGAAAAAAGGGAAAAAAGCAACAGGAAGAATAGAAAAAAGTTTGGGAAGAGACGATATTAGGTAATAACAATATCCAATTTTCAGCGAGGAAAATGAACAGTATTATAACGTCTTAGCATTACAGCCATTGTGTAGAATGAGTGTCTCGTAACAACCAATACGTTTCAGATGATGACGATAACTCCCGTTATGAAGTTATAAGATGCATTGCAGTAGACGGGGAAAAGCAATTTGCAACTTTGAATCTGGTTGCAGGCAACAATGTTTATGGGGAAAAGCTAATCAAATATAAAAAAAATGAATATCGGATTTGGGATCCATTTAGAAGTAAACTTGCCGGGGCTCTGAAAAAAGGACTGAGAAATTTACCGATATCCGGTGGAACAAAAGTTTTGTATCTTGGCGCATCCACTGGTACAACTGTTAGCCATATTTCTGATATAATTGGTTTCAATGGGGTCGTCTTTGCAGTAGAACCTGCAATAAGAGTAGCAAGAGAACTTATTGAAAACGTCGCATCCAAGAGAAGAAATGTGGTGCCTATTATTGAGGATGCAAGAAAGCCTCAATCATATGTTTCAGTTTTTGGTAAGGTAGATGTGTTATATTGTGATATAGCACAACCGGATCAAACTGATATCGCAATAGGTAATTGTCATGCCTATCTGAAGCGAAAAGGTGCAATCCTGATAATAATTAAAACAAGGAGCATTGACGTTACTATGGAGCCTAAGGCAGTTATAGCCCACGAGGCAAAAAAACTAGAGTCCCAAGGATTCCATATTGATCAAATAATTAAATTGGAGCCGTTTGACAAAGACCATGGTATGATATATGCTATATATTATCCTAAATGAGTTGTAATATAATTTTACAGTTGTGCAAGCATGTGTTTTAATGGCCTCCAAGATCTCCTTGCAAAATGTGGAGCACATTTGTGTTCAGATACCCAATTTCTAATAAATTGCATTGTTTTGTCATCTGATGGATATCCGCTACCTACATTGCAATAGGTCTTGCGGATTTCTTGGATTTCTCCATCTCTTACAATTTTGGCTATGATCGATGCTGCAGATGCAACTATATTCAAGCTATCGGCATGATGCATACAATATAAGTCTGATTTGGACGTTATAAGAGATTCAATATAACATTTGTATCGATGAGGGTTTATGTCACAAGAATCAATATAGACCTTATCGGCGTTTATGTAGTCAATAACATAAGCCATAGTCTCTGCTTCTAATTTGTTCAATCTTTTGAAAAAAACATTTTCATCTACTACATTGCAGTCAATTTTGTAAATGCAAAGAGAATCGGCCATTCTCAGGAGGATTGCAAATAAACTGGCACGTGTCTTAGGAGTCAACATTTTAGAATCTCTTACACCTATGTCGAGTAAATCCACAATTCTATCTTGTCTAATACCTATTCCTGCAACTACCAAGGGACCAATAATTGAGCCTCGTCCTGCTTCATCTACGCCTCCTATCAAAATGTTTTTATCGTCTACTGTCTTTTGCAAGTAGTGATTCATCCATTATCATAGACTTTATCTATTTATTTTGTATGTATGTAGATCTACAGAGGGTCTCTGTAATGTTGAAAGGGATAATTCAGAAATGTCTTCTCTTTATCATCTCCATAAAAAAACCAAAGCCCGATTTTTAGCAGCTAGATTAGCAGTCTTAAAGTGTTCCTTCGCCATCCATGACCTCAAGGTTATTGTATTATTAGACTCATGATTCAATTCCGATTATTTTTCCGAGATGTTATTGCTAATATTGCTGACCAATGAATTCTTTTTGGAACTTCGTTACTCCTAACTTTGTAATATTGGATAACTTTTCCGTTATGGC
>DATDNG010000382.1:0-3224 GCA_036518375.1 Nitrososphaeraceae archaeon
TCATTTGCAGCAGTACCATAAGAAACCATACTGTGGTGCATGCAAAAAAGAATTTAATAGCCAAGTAGAGTTAAGAAATCACCTAAAAAGTGTTCATGGTCTAGTCTCATAACTAATAATACATAAAACTAAAGATCATCGTAAACAAAATGAATCAAGAACAACAGCACCTTCTTGAAGATGCAAAGAAAGCATTAGAAGGTAATTGGACTGGTAATTTTACTATTCCTGCCGCCACACTTTACCCTCACCAATGGAGCTGGGATGCAGCATTTATAGCTATAGGATATTCTTATTTTAATACTGACAGAGCAATAAAAGAACTAGAATTTTTATTTAATGCGCAATGGAATAATGGGATGGTTCCACATATTGTATTCAATGAAAAGGAAAAAACCTACTTTCCTGCTGCAGATTTCTATGATATAACGAGGTCACCTAATGCTCCAAAGCATATAGGAACTTCAGGAATGACCCAACCACCAGTCCATGCTATTGCTTGTTACTACATCTATGTAAATTCTAAAGACAAAATGCAGGCTAAAAACTTTTTAAATAGAATTTATCCTAAGCTAAAGCGTTTTCATAACTACCTTATGACAGACCGAGACCCAGAAAAGTCCGGCCTTGTAACGATCTTTCATCCATGGGAATCAGGTCTCGATGATTCGCCACTATGGGATGAGGCATTATCAAGGATAAGAATACGTCAGCTGTTGAAATTCGAAAGGCTAGATGTCATTGCAGTAGGCGGAGCAAAAGAAACAATTCCAAGTGATGATATGTATAATAAATTCATATACATGATCGAATTGATGAAGCAATATAACTATGACGAACAAAAGATGTATGAAAATTTTCCCTTTAAAATAAAGTCCATGGTATTTAGCAGTATAATGTATGTTGCCAATAAGTACATGTTAAAAATTGCCAGCATTTTAGGAGAAGGAGAAGAGGACATACAAAACATAAAAGAGTGGATATCAAGAACTGAAAAGAACTTTTACAAGTATTTTCTTCCCGTAGGACAAAAATTAGGAGCAACTGAAGACACGCTATTCTGCAATTATGATCTCATAAGTAAGGATTGGATAAAAAAGAGGACAATATCATCTCTTGTCCCTATATACACAGGGCTAATACCTAGGGAAGAAATCGGCATTTTTGTCAATTGGATAACGCATGCCCATTGGTGTGGTGTAGAGGGTAAGTGTCATACACCGGCTCTGCCAAGTACAGATCTAGACGAACCTTATTTCAAACCCTTAACGTATTGGAGAGGTCCTGTTTGGGTGAACACAAACTGGATTATATGGTTAGGTCTCTTAAAATATGGATATAGACAAGCTGCAGAGCGTATAAAGCAAGGGATATTTGAACTAGCTGCAAATCATGGATTTAGGGAATATTATGATCCTTTTACTGGTGAAGGACTGGGTGGCAAATCTTTCTCTTGGACTGCTGCTCTGGTAATAGACATGATAAAGGATAAAGGCATAGGGATTCCTCCAGACTAGTTGATCGAATGTTTAACATAATAAATAAATAAATATCATAAACATAATGAATGATAACGGCTCAGCAATATCCTTTCCATTTGTTATAAATACTAAAAACGGATTATTCAAAAAATAGAACGTTCAACAGGTACAATGGAGAAGAGACAAAGTACAAGAGCTGCTGTAGTGCACCAATATGGATATAACACTTACTGGGTTGGTAAATGGCACAACACCCCTAATGGAGACACAGAAGGGCCCTTTGACCGCTGGCCGATTGGAGAGATGATGGGATTTGACAGATTCTATGGATTTCTTGGAGGTGATTCTAATCAATGGTATCCTTCTCTTGTATGGGATCATCACCCACATCAGCTAAACGGGTAATCTCCTTCTGAACAATATTCCCAAGACCAAGCACTCTTGTTCCGTCACATATTATGATCACATTGTTCTATTTTGAAGCAGTGTCAATGCAGATTCGATTATGTATTCTGATTGCGTTGCCATAACCTGGTCATTACTTTGGCTACACATGATGTGGACGACTTTCATTCATGTCCTCTTGTTCCTTAGCAATTTCCATCTCTTCAGGAGTTGTATCTTCATGAAGCTCACCATGAGCTTCTTTTTCTAAGTGTTGCCTTCTATCTTGATCGGTGGTGAATATAGCCCCACATACAAAGCATTGAAAATCAGCAGTTGGTTTTGGCAAATCCACCTTATAAGTTCCCCCGTACTCATCATTCTTTTTGTCCTCTTTGATAGTAGACATAGTAATAATATTGTCTCCCTACGTACTTCAATGGACTACTTATTTTTATATGTTATATGCTCTGTTGAAAGACATGTAAAAGCCCTTGTCCAATCTTCTATCTATAGCTAGTTTTAAGATTCATACCTGAATATCTGAATAAGTCAAGTAACACTCCTCCAGGTATCTTTTCCTTAACCTTTCCGTCTTTAATCAATTCTGCTATTCTTTTAATTAATGATTTTGTCTGGACTGGAAATTGAGATTCACCAAGAGCAAGGACATCTTCTCCGATGTCGTATAAATAAGATAGCACAAGTTCTCTGTCGTTTCTTTCCTTTAATTTTTGTTGCTCATTTGACATTTTCAACTTTCTATCTTTAGCAATTTTGCTCCATCTTTCTAGCATCTTCTTTGATTTGATTAGCTCAATGTCTTCATCTTTTTCTGGCATTTACTATTTTCCTCTTATTGTCATGATTTCTAACATGTAGCTACCCAATAGAGTAGGAAGCATATATAGGTGAGGACTGTCATGGTGCTATTTTACATTGTCATTAGATTTCATTGCATTGCAATGCATTTTTGTTTACAAAGGATTATAATGTTAAATATTTTTAGCATCATTTGTCAAGGTTACTTATCTAGTCTTTGACCATAGATCCTGATATCTAACTATATACCGAGCATATATTAATTATACTCAATAACATTAATTCGCTAAGTATCATTCCTCAACAGATATTTGGTTATGTCTAGTTTGAAACGCTTTGTTCTGTAGTAATTGGCTATAGCACACTTTAGATTTGGAAATTTAGGATAGTATTTTGATACCAAAAGATCATCTTTTCCCTGCCGCCAGCATTCTTCAACAGCATTATACTCAGGTGAGCCTTTGGGTAAATACTCAACTCTAATAACATCTTTATTTTCTTCTAAATGCTTTCTGATCATAATTGAGCTGCGATGTT
>DATDNG010000383.1:0-2925 GCA_036518375.1 Nitrososphaeraceae archaeon
GATACACCTAACCTTTCTTCTGTTAGTGGAACAGTAGTTTCTTGTTCTTCTGCTGTTCGTTCTTGTCTTGGAATTGAAGAAGTGGTTGTTGTTGTTCTTTCCTGAGTAGATGTTTGCGATGATGGTGGTGGAGTATCTCTCATGAACCTAGATTTTACATCTTCTTCAGATAGTCTAAATCGTAATACATCGCCATCATAACTTTCAGACAGGTCTCTTGGAATGTAGAATTTTTCCTAGTTTAGACTTCTTGCAATCCCTTTTCCGTTATGTTCCATAGCCTCCAATCCCTGCGACTGGGTCTGGGTTGTACTTCTTTAACTAAATGCAGCCACTCCAAATCATTTAAGTGCTTCCTTACCTCAACATCCGCAAGTCCGCTACGTGTGATTATGTCAGTCTCAAGGACATCTTTTTTAACGTCGTTCTCTGCCAGCTCTGCAACTATGCCTAGGATTTTCTTTAGCTCAGGCTTCATTTATCAGTATCATCTCACATCAAGATTGAGGATTTAAAGTTATTTCTAAATCAAATTACATCGGTATCCACAGACTTTTCCTTAGGAAGATTATAACCTACACAAAAAAGCTCTTATTACTAGATATACTGTCATCAACTTTTTGCATTAATCTTCTAACAACTTCATCTTTATTTTCATCGCGATAGTATATATTATGAAATATACAGAGCTACTAACTAAGAATCATATTAGTAGCACAATGATAATGATTAATACATGTTTTGTTTTTTCATTGTCATGCAAAGAGATGATAAAAAGAAAAAAATACCAACTTCAGTAGAAATAGTTGATGTTCCTCCTTCCACATATTATGAGGCTAAAGAAGAAGAACATGTATCTGTGTCTGCAGGAACGACACAATTAAGTAAAGAAGAATTGCACCATCTTTTTAACAATAGAAATTTAGCTTTTGTAGCAACATTGTCTAAAGACGGTTCCCCACATGTAATTCCAGTATGGACCGAGATGGTCGATGATTTGATCTTGATAAATACTTTTGAAACTTCAGCAAAAAATAAACACATAGCGAATGATAAAAGGATAGCACTAGCTATTGTTGAACAAAACAATCCATTCAATATGGTGTCAATAAAAGGAAAGGTAATAGACCAAACG
Source organism: Nitrososphaeraceae archaeon (assembly GCA_036518375.1). Classification (GTDB taxonomy): domain Archaea; phylum Thermoproteota; class Nitrososphaeria; order Nitrososphaerales; family Nitrososphaeraceae; genus Nitrososphaera_A. The sequence goes on from DATDNG010000383.1 coordinate 1,136, forward strand.
ACCGAAGGAGCAGACGAGCATCTGAAAAGGCTTGCCAAAAGATATCTAGGAATAGGAAAATATTACTATCGAAAGCCGAATCATAAGCGAATTATAATGAAGATTCAGCCAGAAAAGAGAATGGGACTATCAATTCATCCTGCTTTTTATTTCCTTGCATATTCTCCATGGAATAAATAAATAAAAAAGAATCTTGAATGACATATCAGATGATCTGAAAAAGGAAGGACAAGATAAAGAAATAGCAAACGAAATAGCACATCAAAAAATGATCCTAATTGTGATAAGATAACGAAAATGGCATTGGAGCATATGCCCCATTGCGCATTATCTTACTTCTTTTTAGCGGCCTTTGGCTTCTTTGCTTTTGTCTTCTTAACCATTCCTAATATCGAAATGTATTTTATTCATTTATAAATTTACGTGGATTATTTAATGGTCATAGAATAGATATATCTATACAAAATATTAAGTTTGCATAAAGCTGACTTAGAGAACTTTCACAGCAGCAACAAGAATACACAAGAAGAGTCATTTCAAATGCCGCAAGGCAAACTGTTTTGGATATGGGACAAACAGCAGCACAAACTAGAGGACATTAACACAGATGGAGAGTGCTGCTTTAATCATATCATTGGACTTCCCCAGAAGGATGGAAATGATAAACCACTCTAAGATTATGAGGAGCGTTAGTTGCTCAAAATACTAACAAACATCTCTGGATGCGATACAGGTCAGCATGACAAGGAACAATTACCAGTATGATGTCTTTTCTAAGAAGCATTGTAACCTTACCGATTGAATAGTTACAGATGGTCTATTATGGTGACGGTTATTGCTAATGAATTCCAGAATGCATCTTCTAGATTGATGCCAAAAGCTATACAAGTAAAGCATTTGTGGCTAATCTCTTTCTTGTTGTATTAGATAAAAAATTAAATACACAGTTAGTTAACCAAGATATATGCCAGTAATACAAATTACAATAAGCCAGGGAAGATCCATAGAACAAAAAAAGGGAATTAGTTAAAGTATTGACGAGAGAATCAGCAAGAATTTTGAAAATACAAGAAGAAAAGGTAAGAATCTTAATCTATGAAGTTTCCAAAGAGAATTGGGGTAATGCTGGGACACTTGGGCTAGATATGATTTAGATATTTAATGATAGCACATCAGACGGACAATATATTTTCTAAAACTGATATTCCAATATGGTAAGCTGTTTCGCATCATTTTATCTCCTAACAACCAAAATATCCTCTCTTTTGCTTTGAGATAGATAGAAGTTGATGATGAGCAACTTTAACCACATAATCAAGGGTTCATCTATTCATTTTGAGCTTCTTGTTGTTGTTTGTTATGATTCTCAAGTCCATGAACATATCCTTCTAACTCTTGGACTGCAAAGTGTAAATATGCTATCTCGTTCCTTTTGTTATAGCTAATTTTATTTAGGATAGCAACGTGATTATTTATGTTCTGCAATTCATATTTTGCTATTGTCTTTTTGTAGTCAATTGTTTCTAGATCGTCATTTATTTTGGCATACTGCTTTACAATTTTAATTTCATCATATTACTATATTCAACCCATCTAATTCCCTCTGCTACTCGAAACCTGATGCGCAGCCACATTGTATTATATAATACAAAGAGGATAAAATTTGGAAATCCTCAACTGACTTTTTTAAGTCTTTCAATATATTCTGAAATCTTAGTTTTTAGCATCCCATATTGAGAATCATTTATTTTTCCCGCTGCATATATATTATCAATCTCTTTTTTCAGAAT
>DATDNG010000384.1:0-3847 GCA_036518375.1 Nitrososphaeraceae archaeon
CAGACACGAGTACCAAGGCCATGCAATGAAAACTTGTGATGGTATGTATGGTAGTTGCAAATTGGTTCTGCTTTCTCCTATCCTTTGTATTTATCTTAATCTAATTTTTCCTTCTATCAGTAGTCTTATTGGAACTTGGCCCGTTTCTCACTCTACAGTTTCATTGAATTATTCTACTACAATAAAATATATATAGAATTTAGCAATAGAATTGTAATTTGGTCTTGTAACTAAAATAACTATAGTCAATCTTATTTGTTAATTTTTTTCAAGCTGTTATATCAATAAAGTAACAACAGCATAAACAATATGCCTGCTCATAGCATTTGGAAAGGAAGTATATCTTTTGGCCTTGTTAATATACCAGTAAAGATTTACTCGACTTCTGATAATAGCAAAGAATTCTCATTCAATCAATTGGATAATAAAAACCATAAGATTCAATACAAAAAATGGTGTCCTATTGAGGATAGAGAAGTTCCATATTCAGAACTCAAGAAAGGATATCAGATATCAAAGGATAACTATGTAGTAGTTGAAAAACAAGATTTGGACAAGATCAAAATGAAAACTACTCAAAGCATAGATGTCAAGGAGTTTGTTGATTCAAAGGATCTTGATCCGTTACTGATTGAGAAAAGCTATTACGTTGGACCAGAGAAGAATAAAAAGAATGGTACAATAGACAAGGCATATACATTATTTAGCAGAGTAATAAATGAAACAAACAAAATAGCAATTGGGAAAGTTGTATTAAAAGACAGAGAACACCTTGTAGCACTGCGTGCATATCAGAGAGGAATAGTAATGCATCAGTTACGATATATAGACGAGGTAAAGCCAGTAGACGAAGTTGAAGGCATGGATGGATCTTCTTCTTCTTCCTCTCAACAACCATCGATTGACAGTAAAGAACTATCATTGGGAAAAACATTGGTAGAAAATCTTACTAACAAAGAATTTGATATCAGTCAATATTCTGATGAATATACAAAACAATTAGAGAAAATAATAGATGCAAAAGCAACTGGAAAGGAGAACGTTAGTAATACTCTATCCAAAAACCAAGATGAAGATGTCAGTAAGAACCTACTTGAAGCCCTAAAGGCCAGTCTACAACAGAAGACGACTAAACCAAAACGTAACTGACTATATTTCTAATTTGGCAAAGAAATTGAGAATGTATATCCTTATTGTGTATGGATATTCTTCTCCTCCTGCCAACTTGGCAAATCAATTTTATATCTTATTCTAATCTCCCTTCCATCTAAAGTGATTGCTTTTGATCAACAATTAGTAATTTTGTCTATGGTCTATCCTTACCTTAAGCAAGATGCTGTGAAGTTTGCATTTCTCTTAACTTCTACTTAGATTAAGTAGAATTAACACTTGTCAATCTAGGTCAATCCACGACTGGGGAGAGCTGTAGATTTTGTGTCACATGATCTAAACTACATGGTCAAAGCAAAACAGTTACTTTTAACAAGCTCCTATTACTAATGTAGATAATATATGGATTGACCTACCCGATATCATGTAGTCTTTTATCCATTATAGGGGTAACTGTGGATATTTCATTAGCAATATTTTCTTGCATCATCTTTTTGGCAGATTCCGTGCTATTGCTGTTCGCAATAACCCACATTGCCTTCACCAGGGCAGTTTCTGGTAACATATCTGATAATGGGATTACGCCTACGTCAAGTAAATCCCTGCCCGTATCGTATACAGTCATTCTGACTCTGCCCCAAATGCATTGGGATGTCATAAATACCATCATTCCAGATTCTATGGCCTTTTGTATTTTCGGTATACATTCCCTGCTTATATGACCTAATCCTGTACCCTCAAGAATGATTGCTCTATATGTTGATCTCATCATAGCGTGACTTAACAAGTCAGGGTCAAATCCAGGATAGTATTTTAACAAAATAACCCTGCTATCATAATTTGACTTGACTACAAAATTGTTATGACCACTATTATTTCGTTCTTGTAATTTTACATGCTGTTGTTGTGGTGGCTGCATTTCTACACTCTCACCCTTGACAAGCGCAACAGGCATCGTATCGATTGATTCAAAGGCATCGCGTCTGCTCGTATGATTTTTTCTTACACGAGTTCCCATATGGCAAGCGATGACGTCATCAGAGGAATTGGCATGCATTGCTACAAACACTCCAGAATAATTAGACTTTACTGAAAATAATGTAGCGCCGATAAGGTTTAGAGCTGCGTCAGATGAGGGTCTATCAGATGATCTCTGCGCTCCAACCAATACAACAGGTATGGGAAGATTTTGCAGAGCAAAGCTGAGAGCTGATGCAGTGTAATGCATAGTATCAGTCCCATGTGAAATAATTATTCCCCGATATTTACCTGACCTTACTTTTTCACTTACTTTATTAGCAATCAAAGTCCAATGCTCTGGCTTTAGGTTTTCACTGTATTCGTTTAATAGTACCTCAGGATCGATTGAAGCATGCTTCACCAGTTCAGGAATAGAAGCGTACAGATCAGAAGCAGAAAGGGCGGCATGAACTCCACCAGTTCTATAATCTATTCTACTTGCAATAGTACCGCCAGTACTAATCAATGCGATCCTTGGAAGTGATTCCTTCTTCCAGCCATCATGTTCTACTTCTCCCTTTCTAACTTGTAGCAGAGCGTCATTGATAGAAACATTTTGATATAACAATTGCTCAACTTTGGTTATAGATTGAATCTTGGTCAATTCAATCCCAATGTTATATCCGCTTTTCAACTTAACAACAATGTGATTTTCATCAGCTGATTCATAACGTGGCATTAAGATAGCTATAAAGTCATTATCAGATGTGCTAATTTTAATGGTGTCTCCTACTGATATGCCTTTATTAGAGAGCAATGTCAAACTTTTTCCTTTGTATTCACTCACTGCAACCTTTTTTTCTTCATTCTGCAAGGCAGTTATTTCAAGCATCTTCTGCATATTATACATTAAGAATCGTTGTGATTATTACCAAAAAATAGTCACTCTGCCTAAATCAATAGTTCAGAAAATCGACAATAAGCGCACTGATATCGCTAGGAGCACGTATATTCGTAGGGCAATTGAAAGGTAACTTGGTAGTAATGGTGGCATAGATAACAAAAGCAACTGCAGCCAAAACACGGAGGAGCAGGAAATAGGAAAATGATCGACAATAACATTGTGCCATTTGTAAGTACTGTAGGGTTTGGCGGCCTAGTGGACTTTCTCTTAGGATTTGCCTTAGCTAAAAGACGATAATTTTGATAGATTATGCAGCACTGCTTAATTGATATAAGACTAAAATAAAAAAAGATCAAATAATATGTTGAAAGTATCACAAAAGTTACATATTGGATAAAAAACTATTCTGACTGGATGAACCATCTGTCTCTTAGGTAAAAAGAGAACAAGAATCAGATATGACACACCATAAAAGGCGAGTAGGCCAGAGCAGGAGGATGGTAAGAAGAGAAGGTCATAAGAATAGAAGGTCACATAAGTGGTATTCAATGTACGAATCCATTGCCGTCATATGCACGGTACATCTAGGTTTTTATCTAAATGAAATTGTTATAACTATTATAGTAACAATGAGAAAAGCAGCAGGTGGTACAACCATATTATTCGTCGCAGTGTCTCTGATATTGTTGTTGTTGTTTGTTATTCCAGACAATGGCTTAACTCTTTTATTTAACAATGATCCTGTTTATGGCCAACAACCGGTACAGGATAATAATAATAAGAGTCAGTCAAGGAAGCAGCGTCTAGGGACTGACAATATTCTCAGTCTTCCATATAGCGTAAAGCTTGTGTATGGTAAAGGCCAAAATGTAT
>DATDNG010000385.1:0-2989 GCA_036518375.1 Nitrososphaeraceae archaeon
TACGAAGGATACATACATCTCGAGATCTCCGCTATAAATTACAAGTCTGCCTGCTACTATTTTTTCATCTCTTTTGATTTGCTTGTAGTCATTTACCATGAGGCTCTCGATAGCGCCTTCCCTTATGCCACTAGATACAAACACGAGAGTCAGAGCCTTTTCCCTGATGTCTGATGCTTCTATAATTTCATTAATCTCTTCAATAGTAGGAATCCTATCTAGTGCATATCTTCTTGCTCGTGGAAGAATGCGCCTAATCTTTCTCCAGTTAAGAGATATGTCATTCATCTCTAAAAGCAATCTGACGGCTTTCAGACAGTTCCCGACTGTGGCAGTCGTTATCTCTCCCCTTTGAGCTCTTAAGTTTTGTGTTAAGATAAAGGATATTATCATTTTTTCAACAGAACAAGAGTTCTTTTTAGCCATCGCAATAAAATCGTCAGGAACCAAATTGACAGTCTTCAAAAAACCAATAAGTCGCCTTTCATAAGGGTCGCGTGTAGAAGGACTTCTAATAGCCGCTCTGAATAATTCTATAGATTCTCCACGTAAAATAGATCGATCAAGACTCTTTCCTGACATTTATTTTCACTCTATTAGATCCGTTATCAGCTATAAACCTTGCGGATTCGAATGAAAATACATGCGGGCCCGTCGGGATTCGAACCCGAGACAGCCGGATTTCTTTCTTAAGATAAAAGTCCGGTACTCTACCTGGCTGAGCTACGGGCCCCTGTTACAAATACGCTCCTACGTAGCATAATTTAATTTTATACATACTTGATCAAAATCACTAATGTGTTGATATAAACAAGGAGAAAAATCATACTCAACCTAGAGAGCCGGGATACAGATCTCGATTAGATCTGAAGTCAGGTAGTTTGTAGCAGTATTGTAAATTTAGTCCTAATTTGTTGAGTTGTGGCTTGCATCATATAATATTACAACACTATGGCGCGAAAAATAAAAAATAATCACAGGTAAGGGTGATTTTATTAACAATCGGTTACATTCTTGAAGATCATGAAAACTCAATTTTATCTATCTTCTTCCAAATATCACAGATATTAGGAAAGCAAAACATTTAATTGGTTTTCCCAAAGGTTGGTTATGTGTGCCCGGGTAGTATAGAGATGCCTTGTAGAGTTAGCTAATTCTAGCATCATAAAATCCGGTCCAGTATGGGGGACTGTCACTCCTCCGACCCGGGTTCGAATCCCGGCCCGGGCGCTTAAACAATAATAAATTTATTAGCTCATATGTAAATCGTCTGAGAGACTTTTAAACATATTTTCATCTAAAACGGCCAAAAATGAGATTCTTGTACTTATTCCTAGTTCTGCATCTAATTCCGAACCCGTGATAGAGTATAATCTTCCTCCTGATTCTTTTACAATCAAATATGCAGCTGCAATATCCGTACTGCGAATTTTACCACGAATGTCAATGTACGCATCCATAAATCCTCTAGCAAAATAGCACAATTCAAGAGCATTTGCTCCAAAGTGTCTTGTATGATTTGTCTTCGAAATAATCTTTGATACGTGATTCATTATGTTTTCTGAAGCACCGGAAATGTTCATTCCTATTAGAATATCTTTCTTTTGTGGCTCATTTGCATTTCCATTATCGTTGTATTTTCTTATTTCAATCTTGTTTCCGTTTAAATAGGAGCCTTTGTTCTTTGAGCTATAATATAAATCACCTCTGACCAAATCAATAATCGCAGCATCAACAACAGAACTTAGTTTATTGTCGGTTGCATAGGCTAGAGAGCAACAGTAGAAGGGAATATCGCGACTTGCATTAGTGGTTCCATCGATAGCATCCATGATCAAAAATCCTTTATCTCCTTCTATTCTTCCACATTCTTCCCCTATTATCGTAGGTTTGAAATCGTTTCTTTTGATAGTATCAATTACGGCCTTTTCTGCTATGAGATCAACCATTCTAGAAATATCACCTCCTGCGCCGACTCCAAATTTCTTGTTGCCTTCTGCTGTTCCAATAAGATTTTTAGTTTGCTCTTTGACTTGTATGCATGCATCCTTTAAAATATCTATTATTATCATAAACTTGAGTCCTGTCTCGACTTAATAAAAGATTATACAAAGTGGTATCTATCTATAATTAACGCGAGTCCTTAGACAAAGCATCGCGTCAGAAATTCTGATACGTTTTCATTATACCTATTCAAATTAAAATAGTTGGGAAAACTCTATTTAGATCTATTGTTTAAATAAAATTCATATATTGACGACGCAGTATATCCAAAAGATAACGGATTCCGCTAGGACATAAATTGTAATTGTATGAATTTTCTGATAAATTTACCTGTGACCGGAGTTCTACTCCTATATCTGTCATTATATCTTAGACTAGGATGTAGATGCATTTGACAGGATTGGCGCAATGATATTGCTTGTTTCAGATATGAAAAAATCGATAGAGTTGTATGGTAATGTGCTGGGAACGGAGTTAAAGCACAAAACTGAGGATTGGGTTGAATTTTCAAAACAGGATATTGTGATGGCCCTTAAGCAAAAAAGAAAATGAAAATGAAAATGAAAAAATAACAGCATGCTCATAGGATTCAAAGTCGGCGATGTTAGGTCTCTCTGTATTGACTTGGAAAAGAAACAGGTCAAGTTTTACAAAAAGCTCGCTGTAGAACCATTCGTAAAACATGCTATCATAGAAGATCCGGATGGACATTTTATCTCTCTTGCAGAATGGCTTCAGAAGAGGAACTTATGCAGATATCATGTTATCATGGGCTGCACAAGAGTAAATGTAATTTTATATTAGCCAATTACAAACACGGAAAAACAGAAAATGGACAATTAAGAGTATATTCCTTTAGATATTAACTTGATTATTCATACTTTCATCGCAATGACAAGATTTTGCCATTTATTCCTTATTAAAACCGTTTTAAGCTACTACTAAAAATTATGCCGATCTCAGGGGAAAGAAGATGTGTTTGTCA
>DATDNG010000386.1:0-8281 GCA_036518375.1 Nitrososphaeraceae archaeon
ATAATAATGAACAACATCTTTAGATTACAATTATTTATAAATTCCAATTATTCTTCTCATAATTACGATATGCAGCGTATAGTATATCGCCAAGTGGTGACTTACATCTAAAGTCGAGAGACAGGATTGAAACCGATCTTCTCTGGCACAACATAATTAAACTCAACGATGATATTCCCAAGGTTGACGAGGAAGACTAAGATGCCCAATCATTTTTTTAGCAGCCATACAAAAACTTTTATTTTGGCTGCCGGAGTCGTTATATCTCTAGCCTTTTATTTTCTTCTTTCAATATATATATTCCCGAACATATATCGTGGACTGCCTAAAATAAGACCCATACCTCTAATTAGTAATGTTAGTATATGTCCGTCGATAGTTCAGCTTGGAAAAACCTTCGATGTTAATGTAGTAGCAGAAAATGTTGGCGATAATGCAGATATTCAAGTTATCTCAATTGCTTTTCCAAACATGACACATTCGGATGGACTTGTCAGGATAAAACGATCGGACTTTACCCAAAAGCCTGTATTTATCAAAGTGGGTGACAAAGTTGGATCGGATTATGTCGGACAAGAAAGCCCTGTTAATGCAAGATATGCATCTTTACAATTTTTTAGTAGACCTTGGCATCCCACCGTAATTCATCATTTGCAGTTGCAAATACGTCCTGACGTCGTCGGAAAATTTGTAATATTTTTAAAGGCAATTGCCTTGCCACATCTAAATAACTTTGCTCACTATCCTCGAGGAGGTATCAGAGACTTTCAAAATGAATTCGTGAGTGTTTATTCTCTAAGAGTAGCCAAAAATTGAGAATGTTAGATTATAATGTTATTCAGTAATGCAAACTGATGTTAGTTCATCATAAATAGTAGGTAGAACCTATATTATAGTGCCATGAAGTACTTTGGCAAAAAAGTGGAATATTCTACCTCAAATAGAAAGAGAGAAGATTTTAAAACCCTTAGTAGATCAGGAGTAGGATCTCTATTAGACTCATATCAGCTTATGAGGTTCCTCATAGGTTGCAGTTTAGTAAGCATAGGCATTTGTGTGTCTACAAGTGGCGGCAGTTGGGATATTACAAACCATTTATTGAACAAACCAGAAACATTCTTTTCAGCTCCTCATGCTGTATTGTATAGTGGTATTGCATTAGCCATGTTAGGCTCCGCGGTCATGTTTCAAGATTGGAGGCGCTCTTCTGCTGGTGAGCATTATTATTATGCTAAACCAAAAATATCCGTAATACTGGTATTGATTGGAATTGCAATGCTAGTAGTTGCTGGCCCTATTGATTTTTCATGGCATTCTGCATTCGGTTTAGATGGATTGCTAAGTCCACCACATTTTATACTTCTAACCGGGATGATAACAAGCAGTATTGGTTCTATGCTGGGAATAACTTTATGTATTAATCGTAATATATTCAAAACTACCGGTAATCGTAACAAAGGAGGCGATAACGGTCTTACAAGGACCAAGCAAAAGCCAATTTCTTATATCTTAACTATCATAAGTATCATGCCTGTGTGGATCTCACTTGATGGCCTAGTGAGTATGTTTAGCCTTCCATTCTCAAATACGCAATACTTTCATTTCAACCCAGACGCATCTGTAGCAGCAGTTTTAGCCACCGTAGCGTATCCATTTTTGATATCGTTTATTTTGTGCCTCTCCTTTGGATTGGGAACAAAGAGATTTGGTATTTTATCTGTTATAGGCGCTATTTACCTTACGATAAATATAATAACGGTTATCATACCAAATGAATCTTTAATTCCGACACTTCCATTTTATCTAGTTAACATGATACCGATCATAATAGCCGATACATTATTATCCATTTTAGACAATAAGTTCTATTCGCTCTGTATCGCCGGGGGCATCATGGGATCAATCTTCTTCATGATCCAATACCCTTTGATAACTCACATTTACAATGAAGTATTTACAAAACAACCTGTGTGGCCCAGTCTTACGTCATCGATATACTTCGTAATGATTAGCAACATATATCCTTTGACAATTGGCCCTGCTATTGCAATGGGTATGATAGGAGCTCTAGTTGGTTACAAGATTGGTCATCGGATAACTTGCATCGATTAATAATATCACAGGTATATTATTATAACATATAACATTCATCGTCCTTTCATAATAGCCGATGAATGTTTAATTGCATGTCCTTCTTTTGTACCTTTAAAGAAATTGACTAATTAATCAAGTAAGCTTTGCAATTATCACTAGTGATCCTTGATCTATGATACGATTGTTTCCCTCAAATTTAAAAATAGGTTCATAGTAGGTACTAATGTTGCCATAATTGGCAGGGTAGAAACCATATGAACCCACTAAGGGAAAACTATTAGTCATTATTTCGTTTGTATTATGATATATTGTTTTATCTTGAAAATACTAATGAGCATAATATCATAAACAGCAGTAGCTTGAATGCTTCCCGATTTGCAAACAAGGCATTGTTTACTAATTTAGTTACTACAATCACATTGTCTGCAAAAGCGCTAACTAGGCCTGCAGCGTTCAGTCACGTGTCTTGGAGCTGCACTATTTTTTGATGTAAATGCTCTATTAGCCTCCTCATCTATCTGAGGTAATAAAGAAAATTTCCAGTCACTGATTTAACAAGTATTTGATCGCTCCTTCCAGAGAGCCATCTGAACCGAAAGTGCTATGTCGCAATATCCCATCCTTGTCAATTAGAATAGATGATGGTGTCCCACGTAGGCCGTATTCATCAAAAGTCTTTGCTGAAAATTGTCTTTGCTTCAAGTACTGTTTTACTCGCTCATATGTTGACTCACGCTCCTTTTCACTATAAGATCTGAAATCTGCAAAATTAGCTTCAATGAAATCCATGATCTTGTCATTAGTCAAAGAGCCAAACTTCAACAATGTATCCATCCCCACTGGGAAAGGAATATTATAGGCTAGTTTGTTTCCAGGTTGCAACTGACCATATTCTGTTAAGACCTTTCTTGTTTCTCCAATGACCTCCCCAGTAGTTAGCAAAAGCTTGAGATTATCTACAGTATTCTTGTCAAAGTCTTCGAAAGCTGTTGCCAGCCCTAATACCCTTAGACCGTCATGGTAATATTTCTTGTGCATTTCTACTGCAGTAGGAATTCCATATATAAAGCACCCAGGGCAGTTCACTTGGAATACCTCAACTAGTACTATATTTCCCTTTTCTTTATCTATGTTGGTAGGCCTTCCTTGTATCCATTGGGAAACAAATAGATTTGGAGCCTTCTCCCCTAGCCGCGCAGGCATACAATGTCTGATTGCGAAATTCTAATTTAAACCAAACAATAATGAATAAATCTATTGAAGCGCGCGAATATGGGCAGTATCGCATACTTAGCGGCACAAAATAAGCAATCTAATCAATATGCTATTGGAAACGGGTTTGCAATATAAAGGAAATACTGCTCCTATGAAATATAATTGTCGGTTCTTGCTGTTGTTGTCTCTTCTATTCTATTTCCTTCTCCCTTTTTTGGCATTATTTCTGTGAATTAGTAGATAATATCCCTACTTAAGCAGTTCTTTTCATATTACATTGCTCTATTAGCCATAGTTGACACAACCAGATATAAGGTCATATTCTTCACTTACAACTGCTAGAGATCCTTATGAGTCAGAATTGGATATAACCCTCGTCATATTGTTACCTGTAGTTTTAATTTCCTCAAGGTCTTCTATTACCCCGCGTATGCCTTCCTTAGGGATTGTATGTCTATTTTCTTCATTTGAAGCAATTCCTCCATGACTCTTTCCGACTTTTTTGCATCTTTGTCTTGCAACATTTGACCCAAGACATTGGGAACGATCTGCCATGACACGCCAAACTTATCTTTCAGCCAGCCGCACTGCTCTTTTTCTCCACCTTCAGAGAGCTTTTCCCACAAGTCATCTACTTCTTCCTGTGTTTCGCAGTCCACGAAAAAAGAGATGGCCGGCGAGAAATTGAAAACCGGGCCTCCGTTTAATGCCATGAATCGTTGTCCTTCAAGTTCAAATGTCACAGTCATTACCGTTCCCTTGGATCTCCCTGAGACCTTTGCTGCTGATTCTCCATAATGGGTAATATTTAGGATTTTTGAGTTTTTGAAAATAGAGGCGTAAAATTTAGCCGCTTCTTCGGCATTGTTGTTGAACCACAAATGCGGGGTGATTTTTTGTATGATGGTTTTGTTCATAGGTGCCATATAACAAATAATATAAAAAGCATTGCTTCCCAAAGCGAGGATTACTAATTATGAGTACTTGGCGAAGATGTTTGCCGAAGCCTAAGCGAAACAAGATAGAAAGAAAATGATCATGCAGAATCCCCGTCGGATAACTGAGAAAGGATAGGATTTCTTTGCTATTATCAGAACTGCCTTTGTGCTCGAGACAGATTGTGTTTTATTCTTAACTATTAGGAGTATTACTAAAGCGCATGAATGTTCTAAGAAATATACTTTAGAACTGAATATTCATATAGTAGCTTAGGTGATAAACAATGCACAGCGAGTAGCAAAATTTTATAACAATGTTAAATATTGCTGTTGTAATTCTTGCAGTTGCTATTGCTACAACTCATTTGTAGTTCAGTATCTGCTGCTCAACCATATATTGCGAAAGATACGGTCATCACTGTAAATGTATATGGTGGGACGGTAAGAAATGTGCCTTTCGAAGCTGATCAGGCCAATAAATACGTTACAGGGGGTAAATGTAATTTTGAAGTGTTACTCTTGCAGGAAATCGCAGCCTGATGTTTATAGTGACCAGATTTTCTTTAATGAATAGATTCATAAAACGAATATTATAGTTAGAAGTTCAACTAATCAATTTAGTCATAAGACATATATGAATCAGTGCTTGGATGATGGCATTATGGTTTACAAGTACATCGACATCGTGGGAACTTCAAATACGGTCATCACTGATGCAATAAATAATGCGTTTGAAGAAGCTTCAAGAACTGTCAAGAACATAAAGTGGGGGGAGCTTGGGCGGGTGACGTTTAGAGTTGAAGAAGGAAAAAAGATTGAATATCAAGCAGAGGTAAGGATTGGTTTTGAAGTCATAAGGGATAATGAAGACTAAGACTCTTTAAAGAATCAATCACTATTCACTGAGCCTTTTGCCAATTATTTATATTGATATCAACATTTTCAAATTGTTCTTCAAACACTGCGTCATTTAAGCTCACTTGGTCTCGAATCCATAGCAAGTCTCTATAGATATGATAACGACATGTATCATCAATAATCAATTGATTAAGCTTCGAATTTGCAGAAAATAAATTTTCAACATCACCATCAAAGTTCATAACAGTATCAAGACTTAAGTTAGCGCCGATATTTGTTATTTATGCTTTAATAGCATAGTTGTGAATTCTGACTACTAAATATCATTAATAAGCCTCTGCTAAATCTTTTTGGTGTCGAGCAGCATTGTTGGAGTTAGGTTGGCAGAGTACTTTAAGGCAGCTCTCCTCTGCAATACGTATACTTTGAATTGCAAAAACTTACTTCAATGAACATTCTTAATTTTGTATTTTTGTTACCGCTGAAAATTGAGGACAAAGAAAAAGGCTCTGCTTATATGAAGTTTATACATGAATTATATGAATAGTATTCTCAATCTGCTATTGCCGACCTCCACCTCCGCCGCCACCGAAGCCACCAAAGCCTCCGCCGCCTCCGCCGCCTTGACCATTGCTGCCGCCGCCACCGAAGCCACCAAAGCCTCCGCCGCCTCCGCCGCCATTACTACTGGTATTATTGCCACCATTACTACTGCTGCCGCCACCAATAGGCGCATTAGTCAACTTTTGGCATGCAAAGTAATCTTTCCCTTGTCCTGATATGCAACCTGACAAGAATCCTTCGTAGTAGGCTCTACCATTGATACCACACTGGTTGAACATCTTTTTACTGTATGCATTATTTTGTTGTCCATCAGTATAACCTGCGTTATAACAAGCTTGATTCCTTGGGTCATTCCTGCCGTATGCAACCATTGCTCCTATAGGTACAACAGCTATAAGTGCGATGAAAACCACTAATACTGCGAAGTATATTTGTAGCATTCTATTTAGATGCACTCCTGCCAACTTTTATACACTCAACATTGAGAGCTGCTTTTAACATATCATAACTTAGGCAACGACCAGTTAAGTTTTATGGTAATCTTTGCATAAAAATCTTATATTACAGAACTTCATATGATTTTTCTGCCCATGTATAGAAAACTCATACAAGTCATATAACAGCATATTCTATAACACGCCACAAGGAGAATACGTTGCAGTTATTAGAGCAGCCTCAAGCATGTAGATAACTCCATACTCCTTAAAGGTGTATCAACTGCAGTAAGGCTAATATTATATTATTGGACGTATCAGGCCATCAAATATTAACATTGCAGGGACACAACTCGATCTTCAAGTAGTCTTCAAGAAATGTAGCTGTTAGTAATGGGCTCAAATTAAGGTATGAGCATCTATTACAAGATGTATATTCCAATCAACATTGCGTTGCACTATCTTCCAAATAACCTTCTCTAATGATAATGCATGGTATAGAATGTTTTGATTACAGGACACAAGTCAAGCTGAAACGTTTTTGACAAAAAAGAATCTATCTCCATTGGCTGCTAAATTAAAAAAGGGATGAACTGACTTTCATGCGTCTAGTTTATCTTGCTATTTATGGCCATAGAGACTTTGAGCATCCATCATCATACCATGAGGAGGACCTCCCATCATTCCCATGCCAGGACCTCCCATCATACCATGTTGCATCATCATCGCAGGACCTCCCATCATTCCCATGGATGGATGAGCCATAGCCATCATATCCATTATAGACATTCGTTGGGTAGACAATACTTTTCCGTTTCCAGGATCTACTATAACCCTATGGATGTTGTTGCTAGAATCTAGAACGAACACATCATAGACTAAGAATCCTCCTTCAGGATGGATGAATGCTGCAACTGCAGAAGAATTAGAACCTCCTGCTACTGCTTTTATTGCATTAGTGGTAGCGTCATTTAGAGTAGTATGTATTTTTGACTTGAATGCATCTATTATAGGACTGAATAGTGATATAGATCCTGTCCAATTTTGTGAACTGCTACTCATAGAAAATGGACTTTGCTGTTGTTTATTTGGAGTCACAGTCATAGTCATTGTTTTATTATTACTACTGCTACTGGGAGTGCTGCTGTTTTGTTGGGCTAGAACATTATTGTTATATTGTACTATCGTAAATGCCAAGGCCAAAGCAATGGCAGACAGTCCAGCTAAATAGCTAACGGTATATTTTTTGTTGTTCATTGGCAAATAGAAGAAAGGTGTTCAATTTAATAAAGTTTGTATCAAAGTTACTGAACAAATTGATCAATTCAGTAACTCACATATTCCATGGATGATATAGAAAAACATAGGTTTTAGAAAACCTGTGAGTAAGTGTCTTATACAATCACAGTTCCAAAAACAGTGGAGATACTCTTGGATAGTATTAGTAAATGATAACCCCATCATACATCTATGTCTAGGATCCTCTACCAAAAACGACAACAAATACAGATAGGATTCATTTTCACATTTCGTCATTAGCTCTAGAAATTATAAAATACACGAAATTCTTTTAACATCAGTATGAGTTTAATAACATGGATAGTAGTTGCTATAATTATTTTAGCTATTATTGGAATTGGATGGCAGGCATTTATTTCAGGTGTTTTCAAAGGTGCGAAAAAGTTAGGAATAACACCAAGCAATCCTGCAATAAAAAACGTAACTGAGAAAGCAAGACAATTTATAAATAATATTACCAATGGCAAATAGACTAACACGGCAGCGTCCAATAAAATGAAAATTAAATTAAACTAGTTTATTTTAATGAGCAATTACAATATACATGTTGTGATCAGTGTTAGTGTAGAAGATGTCTTTTATTTGGTTGCTATATTTGATGCCAACTAGTCATACAATAATAATACAAAAAGCAATGGTACAAAATACTAGTACTACCACTTCAACAATAAAAACCAATTCCAGCATAACTCTAGGAAATCCAATCTTCACAGAACACGACAAAAGTCCACCTCCAAAACCGGTAGTTGTAACTGGTACCCACGAATTTCAAGTATCTTATTCAGGTAGTGGAGTAGTATTCAGATGTTGGAACTGCCTTGATTCTTCCTAGAAGCGGTGGAGCTGCAGATCTTAGTGGACATGCAACTACAACTACAA
>DATDNG010000387.1:0-3558 GCA_036518375.1 Nitrososphaeraceae archaeon
TTGCAATATGAGGATATGACCGCATTTGATCTAAGAAATACTTTGCAGACTTTTTTTAGCCTAATCTAGTGAGCAGTCCTACCTACATCATAGTTAACATATTTATCTTCATTGATAAAGCCCGCGGTAGCTTTAAAAATCGCTTTGGAAGTATTATTATTTGCCAATTAAACCAACCTTGTATATGGATGAATCGATTAAATGTTGTAGTGTTTTAGTAGAAGTCGATGATAACGTAAGTTGCGTAAACAATAAGCTAGTTATCGCTAGGAAGACGGGGGATCATCAGATAACAATGTTACGTCTCATAGGTAATCAATGATTATAAAGATAAATTGGTCATCAACTTATTGCAATGACAACAACAAAAATAACAAAACTAGCAAGCAAAAAAAAGCTGCTAATGTATGGAGCAATTGTTGTTGCTGCGGCAATACTCTTGACAGCAACAGTCAGCTCTGGAGTATTAGCACAAGGCGTTAACACAGCATCAAGAAATGCTACTACAGATACAAAAACAACAACACCAACAACTCCAAACCAAGCAAATAATCTGCCCAATATTACAGGATCTATACCTCTTAGAAGTACAATAAGTGGAGCTTTATCTTCAAAAGTTAAGACTAGTTTAAGTGATGCTATAGGAATAGCTCAAAAGTCAGTAGGTCCAAACACTTCAGCTACGTTAGGACTTTTGCGTCCACTAAATGGTTATTTAGTATATGATATACATGTAAAGAATAATGCCAATAACGCAACCAATGCTGTTATAGTAGATCCTGGAAATGGAAAGGTTCTCTATAAGCAGGCATTGCCATCATTGTTAGGCGGAGGCATAGGCCATTTCGGCATGTTTGGTCAAGGTAAAATGGGACAATTTTCTGGAGCATATGGCGGTCATAACAGAGGAGGATTTGGTGAGCATGGCGGTATGACGATAGGACCATCAGCGCACATGGGACCTATGGCTTCAATACCTCCTAGATCTTGGTAGAACAGGGCTAAGTTCAACCAAGGTAGCTAAATATGAAGCAAACATACAACACAAAAACTAAACTATAATCTCCCTATTTTTTGTCATCAGCAGTTTTGCATTAAATAATGTAAGTATTCTGTCTTTCTAAGCAGATATTATAAGCCTGCTAATAGCTAGGTAAAGTGATGACTAATCAGGAACAACTCGGTCGGACTATAAGCGTAAAATTGTTTGCATCTTCTAGAGAGATTATCGGCAAAGATAAGATGACAGTAAAATTATCTGAGAAAATGACAGTTCGAGACCTTAGAAAAGTGATTCTGGCAATACAACCACTACCCCTATCGAAGATTCAGTTTGTTATTGCAGTTAATCATAAAGTTGCAGACGAAGCCACTACATTAAACCAAATGGACGAAGTGGCAGTTCTACCAGCAGTTAGCGGAGGCTGATAGGTGATAAATGTCTATCATTAAAGACAACAACTCCTATGAATATTTTCTTTATGTGTGTCCAAGCTGCGTTTCACACTTGATTGTACACCAATCAAGAAGCAGATTTTTGATATATCGAAACGAATTAAGTAATAATTGATTTGCTTCTTTTGAAGTCGAATTCACCCAGTAATTACTTTTGATAACTATACTATTTATTTGAGTTATCGAAGGTAAATAACATGATCTCTATTACTTCAGAACCAATCGATTTATGCAACATATTGGAAGAAGCCAAAGACAGATCGGCAGGTGGAATAGCTCTCTTCATCGGAAGTGTAAGAGATCATAATGAAAGGGAAACAATTTATGAAATTTACTACGAAGCATACAAGGAAATGGCAGAACAAAATCTTACTGAAATCGAAAATGAAGTAAGAAAGAAATGGAACATAAAGAGGTTTGTAGCTGTTCATAGAATAGGCAATTTAAGAGTTGGAGATATCAGTGTAGCTGTTGCCGCATCTGCAGAGCACAGAAAAGAGGCATTCGAAGCGTGCAAATATGGTATTGATGTGATAAAGCTTAGAGTACCAATATGGAAGAAGGAAGTATCTGACTCCGGTGAAGAGTGGGTAGAAGGCATTTCTCTCAAGAGTGATTGACATGGTAGAAGGCATGTTTGACGTAGCAGACAAGCCAGAGACATTGCGAAGAGCAGTTGCGCAAGCCATTGTAAAAGTACAACCAGCTACCATAACTTTAATCAAGGAAGGAAAATCCCCAAAAGGCAACATCTTTGATGCTGCTAGGTTATCGGGAACAATGGCAGCAAAGCGAACATGGGATCTGTTACCATATTGTCACCCAATACCTTTAGACAGTATTAGGGTTGACGTATCAGTAAAGGAACAATCTGTAGAAATCATCGTAGAAGTAAAGAATGTAGCCAAGACTGGAGTAGAGATGGAAGCACTAACCGGTGCGTGCATAGCAGCCTTGACAGTTTATGATATGCTAAAGCCTATAGATGAAACGTTATTGATCGAGTCAGCGAGACTCCTGAACAAGTCGGGAGGTCTCAAGACCTTCTTCGAAAGATTTGACAGCGGCTTCAAAGCTGCAGTACTGGTCACAAGTGATTCTAGAGATGAAAGCCAAGACCAATCCGGTAGAGTTGTTATCGATAGTCTAGTTAAGAACGGCTTCGATATAGTAGATTATAAGGTAGTACTAGACGAGGCGGATGTTATAGAATCAGAACTCAAGAAATTCTGCGATGAATTAAAAGTGGATATTGTGATAACAAGCGGCGGAACTGGAGTTGGTCCTCGGGATGTAACTCCGGATGCAACGAAGAGAGTTATTCAAAAAGATTTAGCAGGAGTCTCCGAAGCGCTAAGATCTTATGGACAGAAAAGGACACCATTGTCTATGCTTTCAAGAGGAGTTGCAGGTATTAGAGGAACTACGGTAATAGTAAACCTTCCAGGGAGTGTGAAAGCGGTTTCACAATCACTTGACTGCCTTTTTCCTGGAATATTCCACATCTATAAGATGCTATGGGGACATGGCCATTAGTGACTTTGACATATTGATTCTGACTGTTATTCCGATAGGTTAGAGACAGATATAGGGGAGAAGAATAAAAAAATGGTTCATTATATGCTCTTCATTAAGACAATTGTGGTTGCTAAAACAAAAAGAGGTCATTATGTATTTGGCAACTTTCAATAAGAACAATATTAGACAGAAACATCTAGTTTTCACCTATGTTGGCCATTTATCTAACAGGTGATTCACTCAAAGGTTTTTAGGTACTTTAGCACTTCATTCACTCTTGGTAATTGATTGGTTGTGACGACGAAAATGTAATTGAGAATTGGATTGACCGTTAATGGTATACTACAAGATGAAGCAAGTCGTACTAAAATATATAAAACTGAATTAACATACTTATATATCAAATTTTGATATTATATATCTACTGTGTACACAGTGTCTTGACATAGTGATGCATTTACCTATAGTTATTATAGGCCGTCATCGATATAAAAGAGGATAGATGATACTTGATTTCCTAATAACAATATTTGTCAAAGTATTTACTAGTACATACAAATGGTTAGACCATTATTTTATTGCTTA
>DATDNG010000388.1:0-2476 GCA_036518375.1 Nitrososphaeraceae archaeon
ACATGGACATATTGAATCACAATTACATCCTTCAAAGTAATCTCCTTCCAAATTCCACTTTGCTCTAGTCGTCATTTATGAGCCAAAGTATGAATAAAGACTTATTTTGAGTTTCCGTATAAGAAACTGTAATATATCTACAGATTACAGATACTCACTTAAAACATTATTCGTCTTATATAGGCTAATCTAACATGTGCTTTTTCTTTCAAGGTTCCTTCTCAAAGATATCGCCATAAGACTAAACGTTACTCCCCTAACTATTTTTATAATATATCAATAAAAATTGCTTTGTCCCTCACTATTTATCATCTCTACGACAAAAGATCTTGACTATCCAATCTCAATAGACTGACCATTACTATATTTTTTATCATTAAATATCATATCAATAATTCTCTCTGCAACTTGTTTTGGTTGAAGCATCTTATCTTTATATTTTCTATAGTAATCCTGGTCAAAGTCTTGCTGCATTTTCGTATTTACTTCGCCAGGACAGATAGCCATAACTTTTATATTGTAATTTCCTATTTCCCATGCTAAGCTTTCAGTTAATCCAATCATACCAAATTTACTTGCACAATATGCAGATATGTCTGGAAATCCTGTCTTCCCAGCACCTGAGCTAACATTTATAATTACACCACCAGACATATCCTTTTTTATCATAAAAGGAAGGACAGCCTTAGAAAATAGAAAGGCACCTTTTAGGTTAATGTCAATTGTCTTGTCCCATTCCTCTTCCGAAGTGTCAATTAATTTCTTGAAATAGACTATTCCTGCATTATTTACTAGGATGTCTATGCTCCTGAATTTTTCAACCGTTGATTTGACAAGATAATCTATGTCCGAGGCCTTACTAACATCACACTTTATGCCAAGTATTTTGTCTCCATCATCTTTAGCACCATAACCACCACTATTTTTTGTACCTATTATAATTTCTTTGATTTGATTAACTGTAAAATCAATTTCTCTTTGAGTTCTAGAAGATATAACTACATTCAGCCCCATTTTTGATAATATGATGGCAGTTTCTTTTCCAATACCTCTGCTGCTTCCAGTAACAATTGCAGTTTCATATGCCAAATTTTTCAATGTTTAATATATGATAATTTTTACTTAAAACTAGTTGCAGCATCTGCCTTTGCAGAATGATAGTTGAAAAGTTAGATTTGTACGTTAAAAAAGAAATTGTCTACAAAAGTTATCAGCAGCTGATGTTTTATAAGATATTGATTTGAATGAAGCCAGAATTGGAGAATTAACACTGCCAGCTTGACGAATTGGTAGTAGGAATAGTTTTGGTAATGACGGTTTTATTTATGGTACTGGGTTTAAGGATAAATAGCAAGAAGTATTAGAAGACCTACTATTACAATCAATCGCGATTAATGATATTTGACATGTGACTTGATAGTACATATATACATATGGATGAAAAAGATAATATCGGATCGTTAAATAGCGATTCGATATCTTCCCTCATGGATGTTTAATTATTGTTATCCATAAACAATACTATACCGCATCGGATTAACCAAGATTCAAAATAACTAAAAGATTGACGATTTTATACAATAACATATCAAGCTTAAAAGAAGAGCACATTTAGTTTCTTATCCTATAATACAGTTTAAATATCATCTTAGCGTATAATGTACTAGACGAATTCATATGAGAGCAGATTTTGAGAGTAACTCTGAGTCACTCAGGAGTTGCTCCGGAGCAAAGGATATGTCGGCATCAACATCGTGCTGCTGCTGTAGAAACAAAAGGTCGACGATAATAAAGGGTGGCGGATGGAATTGTCCACATTGTCGTATGGTATCTCCAAGGCATTGGAACGTTAGGAGGCATATTTTGAGATTACATGACGGATTAGGAGAACCAGTTAATGGATTTGGAAAGACCCGGGAACAGTGTCAAATCGACATGAATCTGCAATCTGGCCATGGTAATTACCATAATAGTCAGAAATACTCATCCTTTGTTCCTGTTCAATTCAAAGAGTCTAGGTTTAGTAGTAGCACACTCAAAGATGGAATGCGTAATAATAAGTTGCGGTGGGACTTTATGGACGAGATTATAGAACCTGCAAAAAAACTTCTCGAATTCACAAGAGTGCTCGAAGAACTATCAATGTCAAATCATCGCCTATCTCGTTATTATTATTATCCTTCTGCAATTTCTCATCAATATCCAGTGTATTTATCTCCCCCGATCAGTGGCAGCAGCATTGGATCTATGAATGCTATCAACAGCAGCAGTACCAGCAACATGACGAACAAAACTATTGATAATGAGGTTACCAGGACGGAAGTGACCAAAAGACAGCTATTCGAATATGGCATAAGTTTACTTCAGTCAATAATTTCCTCTCCGTCTGTACATTGGTGGGAACACAATCTGCGGACCCCTCATAGCAAAGTGGTTTGCACTACCCAATAATACATCTCATTATATCTCATCAGTA
>DATDNG010000389.1:0-3709 GCA_036518375.1 Nitrososphaeraceae archaeon
AGATTTTCTGGTACCAAGATTCACTATGAGAAGGCAGTTGCAAATAAAGTTGCATTGGCACTTGAGGAGTGTTATAGTTGACACGAGTTACTATGAATCTTTCCAACCCAAACGGATTTAATCAGCTATACCAACTATCAATTGGCTGCTGCATATGCCTAGATCAAAAGTTCTAGTGTCTCTTATTATTTTATCATTTCTCTAGGGATCAAGTTTTCTTGCAATAAAAGCGGTTATTGATGTAGTTCCTCCGATACTTGCATTTGGTACCAGATTTGCAATCGCAGGAGCGATCTAATATTGTATACTTGTTGTATGAGCTATAAAGAACTTTTAGATTCTCTAGCTCTTCTTCTTACGCTCCCCACGGACAGCCCAGGCGCGAGCGACAAGGTGAATCGACCCATCAGGAGCAATGGGAAGTTTTGCACGAATGTGTTCTCGCAGCGCAACTCGTCTTTTCTTCCGAAAGCGACACGGAATAGCTAGGGGTGGACCTTGGCCACCCAGAAATGGGGACCAGAAATCGTCAAAATCGCCAAAGGTGGTCTCAACGTCAATTGATCGGAGTTCTACCTTTCCTATCTGGTTGGCATGAGTGTGAAACAATTGGCAGATGCGCTCTGGCTGACAGAGAGGAAAGCGGTGCCCTTCATCCAAAGTGCATGCTGCCGCGTCAAGTGCCACTGCAGCATCCCAGAAGTGGCGAATAGGTTGCATTTGGCCTGCATAATCCCATATGTATGCTGCAACAGTTCCACCCATGCGCACAGCCCGGATCATCTCACATAGAGCTTGAATTGGTTGAGGAACAAAATTGAGAAAGAGTGCAGAGACAACGACGTCATAGGCAGCTAACTCAACTGGGAGTGCTTGTGCATATCCTAGTTGAAAAGCTGCACGCGGATCCTGGATCTGCTTGCGAGCAAACGCGATATATTCTTCCGAAGAGTCAATTCCCAGCACCGAGTGTGGAGATGCATTATCAAGGATGATTTGGCTGAGGGCCTGACGAAGTAAGAACAGTTGAGAAAGGAAAGGTTGGGATTGTAAACCTTGGCGACGTTATTATAGGTAGAGCAACATCAGAGCCCGGATGGAGCTGGTCAAAATGCGTAAAACCCCTTATAGAAACAAACAGCTGCCAGGCCCCGCATACATCTTACATAATCTCAGGAAGAATGAAAGTTAGAATGGATGATGGTACTGAAATTGAAGGTGGGCCAGGAGATACAGCTGTAATACCTCCAGGACATGATGCATGGGTAGTTGGAAATGAACCATGCGTTTCAATTGATTTTACAGGCATGAAAGATTTCGCTAAGAAAGCATGAAGAGTAGATAGATAGTTATCTACCACTACAATTTTTTCTTCTGTACTAGTCCTACAGAATAGTACTAAATGGTAATAGTTAGTTAATAGCAATATCAACATCTATTGATATATCCAGCATATACGATAAGAAACGAGGGTCAAGCGCTGTTAGGGCTATAGCCAGGATACTTGTAGCCTATGTTGACGCCATAAATAGAGGCTTCGTTTTAGAGAAATTAAAAATAAAGAGTTAATCTGATCAAGCCAATTGCCACCATTATCACATATATCGCCAGTTGCTGCTCTTGCAGGAAATTGAAACTATACAAGATCTTTTATACATAAGCCAGTTACAGTGGAGCCTTAGTAGCAGATTCTTAGCTGCTGAATTAGTACTGTTCATCTATTGTGATATTTACAACGTTATGGCATGATGATGATGATGGCGTATTATTATTATAATTTAGTGTTTTGTAATTGTTGTGGTGACTTCCAGCGATTTGTCCATTTTCCCAATTCCTTTATGATAGTTTCTAATTCCTTTGCTTGTGATGTAATACTATATTCTACTTTTGGAGGTATTTCAGGATAAATTTTTTTAGAGATAAGACCTTCGCGTTCGAGCCCTAATAACCTTTCTGATAAAACAGTACTACTTATTCCTGATAGAGACCTTTTCAATTCATTGAAGCGAATAGCTTCTTTATTACAAAGATTCTTTAGGATTAATAATGACCATCGTCTTCCAAGAACTTCCCAAATATTGGCTATCTCACATCCTTCTTGAGTTTGTTGTTCTACTCTTTTAGGTTGCTTCATGATACCTTCACATAGTTCTCACCGATTTCACCCACTTCACGAAGCGCAGGCGCGACGCGCGTACCTATTAATTTAGTAGCTTGCATGAGTTTTTCATGAGGTAACGCGGCTGGGTTCATCATAAATGTAATTCTAGAGATGCCGCCTAGCGATTTGCTGTGCCTAATTATCTTCTCTGCTACTTCATCTGGATCGCCTACAAGAAGTGCACCTTGTGGACCTCTCTGTGCATCAAAACTTGCACGTGTCATCTTCGTCCATCCACGTTCTTTACCAATTTCAGTCATGGTACGTGTATAACCTGGATAGAAATCATCTACAGCATCTTGAGTAGTCTGTGCTACGTACCCTAGTGAATGTACGCCTACTTTTAGTTGATCAGCTGTATAGCCAGCTTGCCTTCCGGCCTTCCTGTAAAGATCTATAAGTGGTCTGAATCTGTGCGTTTCGCCGCCGATGATCGCAACCATCAAAGGTAGTCCAAGCAAACCAGCACGTACAAATGATTCTGGAGTCCCTCCAACGCCTATCCATATTGGCAAAGGATTCTGCAAAGGTCTAGGGTAGACTCCCTGGCCATTCAGTCTAGGACGATATTTGCCGGACCAATATACATGTTCATTATTATCACGAATCTTTAGCAGCAAATTGAGCTTCTCTGCAAAAAGTGAGTCATAATCTTCCAAATGTAATCCAAAGAGAGGAAATGTTTCGACGAAGGAGCCGCGGCCAACAACCATCTCAGCTCTACCTTGTGACAAAAGATCCAAGGTTGCAAATTCTTGAAACACTCTCACAGGGTCGGCTGCACTTAATACTGTTACAGCACTGTTAAGACGTATCCGTTTTGTTCTCGAAGCTGCAGCAGCTAGAATGATAGCAGGAGCTGAATCGAGGAATTCCCTGCGGTGATGTTCGCCAACACCAAACACATCCAACCCGATTTTATCGGCATATTCAATTTGTTCAACTAATCTTTGCAAACGCTCAGATGGACTGGTCGAAACGCCAGCGTTATCCCAAGCTGCAAAGCTATCAATTCCTATTTGCATATAATATTCATTAGGTAAGCATGTTATTTAACTACAGTAGTGATTTACAACTTAGTAGATATCAACTACCGTACTTAGTAAGGAGAAAATTACTACATATAAATAAGTTGCTAGTCTTGATTAGAAGAGTATAGTACTATATAGGTTAGTAGGATTAGACTCTGCATCTGCAATATTTAACACAAATAGCAATCAACAAGAATATTTCGCTTATTTGTGGCCAAAAAGCCGAAAAACTCCTCACATATGCATATACGACCTGATTATTCGTAACTGTCATATCAGCAGCTGCTGCTCCTAAAGAAGCTATGACAGGACGGAGACTGGAAAACAAAAAGATTCGGCCACAATACATCCTCAATGAAGCTTGATTTACTTACAAATGCCACTTTGGTAGATGATGCTATTAGGTTTGTCTCTTCTAATGTATCAAAAGACAAAGAAACAGCCAAAGAGAATGAAGAAGAAGAAGAAGACAAAACGATAAACAAGATTTTCTAGCGATGGTAAGAAAGTACAGTTA
>DATDNG010000390.1:0-7543 GCA_036518375.1 Nitrososphaeraceae archaeon
TTTTGCTTATTTTCTCCACTACAAAAGACAGTATGATCAAGCATTTCAAGTGCGATAGGAAAAAATTGTAAAATAAGTGGAACAACATACAATGCAGACAACAAATCTTCAAAACCTAATACTATCAAATGGCGATATAATGGAATGTCCATAATTCTCATTTTTGCACAGGTCACGATCCCTAATGTTCCTTCAGAGGCAGCAAATATCTTTTGTGGAGAAAAACCTTCGTCACTTATTACTGCATCAAGTCTGTAACCACATGAATTCTTGGTTACTTTCGGGTACCGCTTTTGAATTGCATCTGAATAAGATGATAACAAGTTAAAGAGATTTTTCATCAGTTTCTCATTGGTAGCGTTGTTGAATTTTTTATTAGCAACGCTATTCCTCATGTTACAAAGTGATCCAGAATTGCCATCGGAGTAAACAACATGGATTTCTTGCAGAAAGTCTATTGTATTACCATACCCCAGACAATGGGCTCCGCTCGAGTTATTTGCAATCATCCCTCCAATAGTACAATAATTGCTACTTGCAGGGTCCGGGGGTAAAAATTTTCCTCTGTTTTTTAATTCCATATCTAAAATGCCCTTGATGACTCCAGGCTGGACTATGACATAATTATCTCCAATTTCAATAACCTTGTTCATGTGTTTTGTACAATCAATAATAATGTTATCAGATAAAGACTGACCAAGAAGACCAGTTCCTGCTCCCCTTGCTGTTACTGGAATATTTTTTGAAAAACAGTACTTGCATATGTCTTCTATATCATACTGATCTTGCGGACATACAATTACTGACGGTATTATAGCATAATGGCTGGCGTCAACAGAGTAAACCTTTCTACTCCAACTATCAGAGAGAATTTCACCTTTCGCAATACGTGTTAAATCATCTCCAACTGACATTTTTCATCCCTCCACTGGCGTGACATATCCTTCAGAGTATACGTTTACAACTCTTGAAATTAATTAATGCTTCGAATTTAATTTGAAAAGATTAGACATCCTATGTTTGTGTTTAGCTACAAAAGATCATTTGCAAAATTATTATTCTGCCGATCAATCCCAATAGATCAAATTCCTCTGTAGATTTTGCTTTCAGATCACCTATTGAAGTGATTATCAGGATCCATAATAATAGTATATATGCTTGCCAAAGCACACTATTATTGGATAAATGTAGTATAATTGTCGGTTCTCAATGTATGGTTTTTATTAGATATTACAGTTAAAATTTGCAATTGCCAACTATGAAGCTTTTCTTCATTTATGTGGCTAGGAATGAAGAATGGCGACAAAGACAGAAAGAGGATTGGGACTACGTTTATTCAATGTCTAGGTTCTACCATTGGTGGATTAAACGTTATTTTCATATAGATTTTACTGTCGATGCCGATATATTGCCTGTGATCCCTGGAAAAGTATTTGATAGAATGTCTGTAAATTACCTTGTTAGAGACCATAATCAAAGGGGAAAAACAATTTATCATTTCTATTTAGCATATTTTAGCCCATTCTGGACAGATTGTCATACAGACGGGTATTCATCAGAGAACTTTGGTATGATTTATTGGAAAAGACCTAAAACCAGTAATTCTGGTATCCACCATGCAAAATTCTTTGCTGATACAAATTGTGCAAAGGTTTCACATGTGCTCTCGCATGAACTTATAAGGATAAAAGGAAAAAAGAGAAAAGAATATTTTGATAAAATCCATGATTTATGGGACCGTCATACCCTCAAGGGTCTGCCCTACAATTACTATAATGAACGCTTTAATAGAGTATCACAAGATAGTTATTATAGTTTTGCGACTTTGGACATCAGCCAGCTTTGATCATTATGATAAAGAACAAATGAACCCTAATAGAATTTATATATGTAATTGAGGTCGCAGGCAATAGTAAAGTCAGGAGCTATCTTCTCAACCATAGGGGTTGCGTTACTTATTTTTTTTATAATAGTTTTGCTTGCATTTCCCATTCTAAAGGAATGCCAAAATTCTAGCAAAAAATGTGTATTTTCATCGACCGCACCCAAACCCCTCAAGTTCATAGTTGAACCAGTTATTCTAGTAGCCGCTCTGCTTACTATCGCGATAGGGGTAGCTATAATTAGATTGGGCACATGGTATCATGATAAATCCACAAGAAAAGATGTCGATAACTGAGACCCTTATGTATTGATCTTTTAACTTGGTTGGTTTAAGTAGTTGTTATCTTTAGACAAATTTACCACTTTGAGATACAGAATTCTATCTTAACAACACCCTGTATATCGTCAAATGCAAGATTTAAACAGAAACGATCCCTCCTAATTTAAGTAAATTGAAGAATTTTTAGAGGTTTCCTGCACCATTAAAAGTGTGCAATGCCATACTGTTAATATCACCCAAGTACAATAAAGGGTGAATGAATGCGATAATGCTATGTATTCGTTGCATTTTGCTCTTTTGTGGGTCAGTTAGAGACTCATCTCAAATTCATAGTAGCATGTTCTGATGCAGATAATATCATCTAGGAAATTGTAATTCTTTATTTTGAAAAATAAAAATAAAAAGAGATAAAGTTTTTCAAATAGGTAGAAAGGTAGAACATCTGCAAAGATGTTCATAGAAAAAGCTCTTAAAATTATATACCAAAAGCAAAGCAAACCTTTGATAAAATATCGAAGTGCACATATTCGATAAACATCCAGGCACAAAATTGGACCAATAGCTCTGCTGGACAACAATCGATAATAGATCTGTTTGTCGCGAATATCGAACAAATGCTACTGAAAGTTAAAGTATAAGAATAGTGGGGCCGAAGGGATCTATTCTGACAAGGCTTTTGACCATAGCCAATTGAACCCTTGATCCACGGGTTTCTTCTTTAGTAACTAGCCCTGTTTGTTAGACCTGGAGCCCGTTGCGATGCCAGGCTTCGCTACGACCCCACATTAGCAATGCGTTAAGGATAACCGCATAATATGTGTATAAGTCTTGCTCCATTGATATGCTAATAATTTGTATGTCTAGAACACAAAATAATCTCAAATGTTCGTAAAGCTCCTATTTGCTGTAAAACAGATTTTAAGTAAGTGACCCGATAGTAAAAGTCTTAGAGCCCCCTCTATGATAGTGGACGTCTTGTGATATTACACTAGATATGTCTAACTTGGTGTACTCAAAATCTACAACTAGTTGGACTATCAATTTAAATACAAGACAAAAATAATCAAGGATATTGACAGGAGAGACTCAGTTACGCGCTAGGCGTACAAGGATTAAGATTCTAAGAGCAATCGCTGAGAGAAATGGATCAGCAGGTTTCTCAGATATTAGAAATGCAACTGGTCTTTCTACTGGATCCATCTACTACCATTTGGAACGGATGGGGAATTATGTTATTAAGGATTCTAAGCATTATTTACTCACTGAGGAGGGTCTGCAACTGCTACGTGAAATTGATGATAGGTTCTCATCGTCAGCATCATCTAGAACTCATAAAAAAGACGGGGAACGATCAATTACTTCAAACACACAACCAGAAGAAGCAATAAAGCAAACCAGACGCATTGGGCAGTTGATCCGTGAATATACTTTTATTCCAATAATTGTCGGAGTTTTGATCTTTATTGCTGCAGAATCAGCTGTAAATTCTCATGTAATTTTTCCTGATATATCAAATATCGGAAAGATAATTGCCAATGCAAGCTTAATGTCTTCACTTTCAATCACAGCGCTTCTTTCTATCTCGTTTTTATTGATGTTAAAAAGACAAATGCTCCCAGCTGGATATAGGGGAATAATGCTATCTGCATTAACAGTAATATCAGTTTTATTAGTTAACATTCTGATCTTTTCTGGTCTTGGAGCGCAAATAGGATCAAGTTCGTTAACATTCTAACTTTTTCTAATTGAGTATGTGTCTACATTTGTGGGTCTCACAGCAGGAGACTACTTTTATTGTTTTATTAACTTTCAATATAATGTTGTAATGAAAAACTAAATACTTTCATTTTTATGACGCAAATTCTACCAGCCATCTTCTAGATTTGCATAACTGCTTCTTATGATCTTGCTGTTATCATCTAGTTATAGGAATAGCATATGTAACCTCATCTAGGCCGCTAATTGTGGAGCATCAGTAAATAGAGATATTGTGAACATTCATTATTCTTTACCAGAAGGGCCATAGTTGTCATGGGTAAAAATGGTAACAGTAATTGCTATCTACATGATCAAATGCTATACAGAAGTATTACAGAATATTATTTTTCTATGGAATATAAGAAAAAATTATAAGACATATCTGTTGACATACGTTGAATATTGATAGGAGATAGATTGAACAATGGCTTACGTTGACCCAATAATAATGCAGCTGCCTGGATTGGTCCCTCACTATACCAAACATCCTATTTTTCACGATATGTTTACAGCCATGATTGTGGCTGCATTAATCGCAGTTGGATTGAACTTTGCTATGGCAATGTTACGTAAGAAGACGACTGACATTGAAAAGATGAACAGAGTTATGAAAGAAACCTCTGCGTGGAGAAAGCAGTATACTGACGCAGTAAAAAAACGCGACAAAGTAGCCATAGAAGAACTCAAAAAGAGACAAGCTTATGTCAACAAAATGACTATGGAAATGCAACAACAACAGATGCGTCCAATGTTAATTTATATGATGCCTTCTCTATTGCTCTGGATATTGGTGTTTCCTACTATATTTGGAGGAACAACAGCTGTTTCGCCTATACATATTCCATGGATAATGTGTAATGCCCAAAATGTGATTACAGATATGCAACTTGACAATAATGGCAACCACAAAGGTCCTTGTACCATGCCAGGCGAAGTGTATCTTTTTGGATGGTTTCTTATCACTAATTTTGCGTTCAGTGGAATAATATCCAAAGTCACAAAAACGAGTATGCCTAGTATAACGTAACCAAGTTTATCTGATTCAACCTACTCTATTGCATATTGTGGATTTGTGCCTAACTGAAGGTTATAGGATAGTTGCTTCCAATATACTGTTTTAGATGTTCAAATTATTTTCCATATTTTTGACCAAAGAGGAAAATAATCAGAAGATAACACGGCATAAAAATTTAAACAACGTTGCATCTATGTCCGAAATATGTGGTGGTGAATGAACTATAGGTGCAGAGGAGATTGGAAAAACAGATTAAAGAATGATATATAGGCGGTGTGAGATCGAAAATAAAATGACAGAAACAAATTTTTTCCTTATTTAAGTTCGTACAAGGCAACTGATAACTTAAATACGAGATTTTCATCTGTCTTTTGCGCTATAGGGACAACATACTTCTGAGTTTCTTCTTTGTACCTTAATATTTTATCCTTGTGAACAGAATTCTTAAGGGATCTAATGTTGTCTAGCTGGTCTGCCAACTTTACGTATCTGATAGATTGAGAACCCCTTGTGATCTTCAGGTAATACTCCTTCAATAATTTCTCCTTTTCATCATCTATTATTTTTGGCTTCGTTACTGTACGGACTATATTGTACACGCTCTCGCCGAATTCTTTTCTTAATTGATCTTCAGATATCGGCATATTGCTGCCACTTTTTTCTATCATATCGTGCATAAGAGCAGCACATATTAGATCTATATCATATCTATGCAATTCTTCGGTTAGAATAAGGGCAACTTTCAATGGATGATTGATATATGGTTCAAGCTTATTTTCCTCCCTAAATTGGCCTGTATGAGCCTTTATTGCTATGCCAAATGCTCTTGTCGTCTTTACGAGATCATCAGTTGAATTCTCAAACGACTTTAGTAATTTTCCAAATCCGGATTTAGTAAAGTCGTTAAGGGTCCATTTCATTATGGTATTTTCCAGATCCTGTTTTATCTTTATATTGAAGATTCTCTTAGAGGATGGTTTTTGCCACGGTTTATTTTGACTCTACTAATTCCTTCCTGTTTGCATTTGCTATCGAGTGATTTCCTTTTATCATTTGGAAGATTGTTGATTATCACTATGCCTTCGGATAGAAACCATTGTTAAACAAGTTATATTTGTTTAAATTTATACTTCTATTTCAAATGCTGACTAATTGCTTATCGGGCTAATACTAAGTCTAACTGAAGGAATTTATAACATGACTAAAACTACGATGAGTGTTTACGCCTACGATCAATAAAAGTGGTATATTGTTACATATTTGGGAGAGGCATCACTAGAGAATAATTGCTAATACAGAACAGAATTATCCGCGGCAATCAGATTTACAGCTCCAAAAGAATTTTATCTATATGTTCATATTGTAATTTTATACATCCTATTACATGCCACTATTTTCATCCTTGACATCTTCCTCATCTCCTTCCGGGCCAGTAACAGAAGTATAAGGCGACGTTACTTCTTCCTCATCTTCATTATGTACTATATCAGATGTTCCTGGCTCTGATTCTTCTTGAATTCCACCTGTCGCAATAGATTGATCCGATGATGACGTGTTTTCCTCAGTAAAAATCTCAGTTCCTCGTTCAGGCGGGCTGGCAATTTTGGTAGTCGGAATAGTTGTTGTTTTTTTTCGTTTTGATGAGACTTTCTTTGGCCTTGCTACTGTCGAAGTAGTCCTTTTTACTCCAGCCTTCTTTATACCGCTCCTTTTCTTAAGAGTGGTCTTTGATTTTTTAGAACCCTTTGTCTGCTTTCCCTTTTTTCTTGACTTTGTTTTGGTTTTACTGACCATATATAGTAGCAGTTAGCAAATACTTGCTCTTATATTAATCGGAAGATATTGACATTATCGTAAATAAAATAAGTTCCTATTCTTGTATCTTTGAATATATCGCTAGAGATATTACCTAGCTGATAATCCTAACCAATTACACGCTGGGATAATGTAAACCATATCTAGGGAAAAATTTGTTCACCAGTGTATCTGTCTATTATCTTGATTGCTTTTGTCGGACATGTCTGTGCTGCCGCGAGTATTGATTCAATGTTTGCACCAATTTCTGATTCGATCCTTGCCTTAGGGTTTATTCTTTTGTTCTTTTCGATTACAAAGACTTTTGGTGCAAGAGTTTCGCAGCTGCCAAATGCCATACAAAGTGATGGTTCAACAATTATATGAAAGCGGCCTTTGGGAGTATCTAAATCTGTTATTGTTGCATGTTGTATCCGATAATTAGACCTGCCAGTAACACCTTCATTCTCTATCTCTCTGGTTTCATAATAATTATGATCATCCGAACTATAATCAGAGTACATGGAATCACTCATGTTATCATTATGGAATGAATCATGTTGAACTTGATCATGAGTTTTGTTGTTATTGTTATTTGGTTCATATATATCAAATTGTATAGCGTTCAATCCTGTTGTATCATACTCTCGTCTCTTTTCTTTATCTGAAAGAACTTCAAAAGAAGCATTAATTCTTTTAATCATGTCCTCAGCGAAGGAGGAATTGTTTCTATCAGGATGATATTTCCTAGCCAGACCTCTATATGCTCTCTTAATTTCTTGATAGCTAGCACGCTCTGATACTCCTAGAAG
>DATDNG010000391.1:0-2350 GCA_036518375.1 Nitrososphaeraceae archaeon
AATGCAGTACGAACGTTTATCCAAGTCTGCAATGTCATATCCTAGTTAAAACCTAACGCATTGAATACCTGAAAGCTTAGGACACCCATCTAGTCAAACTGGAATTACTGTCCAATGTTACTATAGATAGTGTATACAATATATTACCAAGTTTATAGAAGAACATAAACAGAAGCAGAAAGGCAAATGATGATGATAATAAATCAACTGAAGAATCATCAACAATTACAACAACCGCAGTAGCGCAAATGATGAACCGAAGGCAACTAATGGAGTGTTTTGACTCAACAAGAGAATCGACTACAAAACACATAAAACAATCATACCTAACTCACCAATATAGTGATGTCATAGATTGGACAAAAATAAGATAAAGGTTCTTGGCTTTGCAGGAAGTCTAAGGCAAGGCTCTTACAATAAAGCACTTCTACGTTCCGCAGCAGATTTGGTACCAGACGATACGCAGCTGGAAATTTTTGACCTTGAAGGTATTCCTCCATTTAATCAGGATATCGAACAGAATATGCCCAACAAGGTAAGGGAGTTCAAAACTAAAATAAGGGAAGCAAATGCTATTCTTATTGCAACACCTGAATACAACTTTTCCGTGCCAGGGGTACTAAAGAATGCTATTGATTGGGCTTCAAGACCATATGGGGATAATCCATTTGATGGAAAACCTGTTGCAATAATGAGTGCATCTCCAGGTATGTTGGGTGGTGCCAACGCTCAGTTTCATCTACGCCAGACTTGTGTATTTTTGAACATGTACCCAATCAACAAGCCGCTGGTAATAGTGACATTCGCACAAGATAAATTCGATGCAAATGGCAAGCTGGTTGACGATAATACCAAAAAGTTATTGAGACAATTGCTAGAGAACCTTCTAAATTGGACAAGAAAATTAAGCGCGTGAACTAACCTACTAGTATATTCGAATGATAAGAAGATTAATGAAATAAAGTTAAGGTTATTGGACGCATCAAAATAGCGTAACTAGGGTTAGATATGAAGTATACTTTACTTTAATTAGCTGAAAGTGGAATAGCCCATCTTTTATTTATTTATTTATTTATTTATTTATTTTATTTTTATTCCTTGATGAATGTTTTACCCGTGACTGATGATAAGATAACTTTGGTTGACACTTTATGTCTTCATTGTCGTCTGCTTTGAACAATATAGTATTAGTCTAGTTGATGAGGTCATATCCAATCTAGAATAACAAAAAATTCTCGTGCTACTGTCTCGTAAACCTATTCCAGTTGCACTGTCAGTAACTATAGCGACCTTATCTTTATTTGCAGATGTATTCTTGTTTTCTATATCTAACTGATCATTTCCTTGTTTCATTGCGCTTGTGTAGCTAAATACTTTTGTAAGGTTTCAGAAAATGTCTTCAAATCAAATGAATCTTCATAACGCACCCCATTGACAAAGAATGTTGGCGTTCCTTCAACACCACTATCAATTCCACCTTTTAGTGACTGTTATATCAACGGAACATAAACACGTCTAGACATATCATCTTTGAATTTGAGAATATCTTTTAATCCTACTTTTTGCGCGTACTCCAATAAATGGCCATCATCTAATGCTTTTTGATGTTCAAATAAATAATCATGCATATGCCAGAATTTATCTTGAGCAGCAGCAGCTTCTGCTGCTTCAGCTGCATGTTGAGCATGAGGATGTATATCACTAAGTGGAAAGTTGCGAAATACAAAACATATTTTGTCATCACCAAACTCTCTTATTAATTCCTTAACTATGGGATAAGCCATACCAGTGTATGGACATTCATAATCTCCATACTCTACTAAAGTAATAGGAGAATTATTATTGGCTGAACCTCCTATGTGATCAGAACCAATGTTTACAGGGATAGTCAATTTCTTAACTTCTTTTTGTTTTCTTGATCGTAAATCTTTGTTTGTCATTTTAAATTTACAATGCTATTTTATGGGTTAAGCGCTATTAAATATGACAGTTACTTACAAGTGACTTAGTTATGGCAATAATACTAGATAACGATCAAGTTACTTCCTAATTTAAATAAAATAATATAGTATTTTATCTGTGAAGATATGTGAGGAACTACAACGAAATATCTACAAATGATCTTATAAAGACGAAGGATCCAAGCAATGGTAGATGAGCTGCAACTGCACTAGAAGTGACCACAATGAGTGATACACGCAGGGGACTTCCCCTAATGAAATCTCAGAGAGAGAAGATATTTCCGAAACTAACACCGCTTCAGATTAGTCGTATTGCATTGCATGGACATACACGTTCAGTACAGCTAATAGGGCAGAACGAATGAAGACACCAGGAAAGATAAAGAAAG
>DATDNG010000392.1:0-4642 GCA_036518375.1 Nitrososphaeraceae archaeon
AAATCCTCAATCATATAATATCTCCCTGCTCATAGTCTCTAAAACATATACCACTTCATTCAAAGTAATAAGAGTTAGCGTTTCTTTTACTGCAGCAACCATTGTCTTTTCTACTATTTGGTTTAACAACATCTTCAGTAACAAGTTTGCTATCTCTAAAATGCCTTCATGATATTCATCGTAATAGTAGTTTTGATCAAGTTTGGTAGAGTGAGAATTATGAGAAGGGGATATAGCTGCAGTTGTAGTACTAGCACTACTCTCAAAAATATTGTCATCGTTGTTATCATATTTGCTATCGTAAATAACTCCATACCTATCTGGATTCATTTACATACTACTGCAAACACTTTATACAATCTTAGCAAACTTAGGCTTAGAGAGCATCCATAAGCTTAAGGAAGAAAACAAAGCATTGCATGATATAGTTATAGGCAAGGTGATGTCCAGTCCATATAATCAAAACAAAAAGGCACCCGATCTAAGCAGGACATCATTACCTAGCTAGTCTTGCTGTTGATTCAGGAGATCCTCAAAATGTTGTTGTATCTGCATCGCATTCAGCCTGGCAAGCACATTCTATTGAATCTGCAGAGTCATTAGTTTATAGAAGATCTCTGGAAGGAGAAGAGGATGATGGGAAAAATGAAGAGTGGAAACCAATTACAAATGGTCTTCCTGAACCAAGTGGAACAATTATTTCCATACTCTCAGCAAATCCAAAGGTTGCAGGAGAATTCTATGTTATCAACAACCGTGGGATATTCTGCTCTACTGATTTGGATAGTTCATGGAAAATGCTTGATGGCCTCCACTGGCCTAAGGAGTATCTTTCACAGCATCCTTTCGCTTTAGCCGTTATAGAAGATAGATAAATAGATAAAGAGATGTTCTGACGTCTTCTCTAACTACATGCCAACAGAATGACCGACACAACTTTAACAATATAATCAAGTGTTCATCTATTCATTTTGAATTTTGTATAGTATCTAGTTGCATCTTAGTAGCCTTCAGCTCTCTAGTTAATGATTCTTTGTTATATTGTCTTTGTTATATTGTTTTCATTAGGAGGATGACCCAACTCCTTTGTACAGCCTTTATTGGATGGTATGAAATAAGCATCTTCGTACCATTAAATGGTTCCATTATGGAACCGGATTTACCTTCTAAAGCATTTTTGAAGCTTTGTAAACTAGCAACAGATTCTACTTTGGTAGCATAGTTATTGTGTATTAAAGAATCAACTATTGCTGTGCCATTATGATCAGCCAGTATAATTCGGTGATTATGATCTGTAAGGTTCAAAGTTCTAATTGACTGCTACTAGTATCTTCCGTTTAACTAACCAAAGGACAGCAAACGCTACATGGAAATAAATGAGCTAACTACTGCACTACTAGCGTTTTATCTAGTGTTAAATAACAAATAAGAGTTAAACGAAAGTATTATTGCTACAAAGATCAAAGAGAGTACTGTGGTAATGTTTCTGTTAACAAATTCACCCATCAATGCTTTATTCCGTGATATAATTACAAGAGGAATCATTGGAAGTGGTATCATGAGACTTAATATAACTTGACTGTATACCAAAATGTTAAGAGGATCAAGGCCCAAAAGTATTGCTATCGTGGTAGGGATAACGTTGATAAAACGAGTTATAATTCTCCTCAACCACACATTTACTTTAGTTCCCAACAACCCTTCCATTATAGCCTGGCCTGCAAGCGTTCCAACAACCGATGATGCGATACCTGATGAGAGAAGAGTAACTAAGAAGATTGTTCCAGCAGTTGCACCAAACAGAGGTACAAGTGTTTTATAAGCCTCAGATATTGAAGCCACGTTTGGATTAGATGGGTTAAACGCAGCAGCAGCCGTGATCATTATGGCTGCATTCACCATACCTGCAACTGTCAACAAAACAATGTTTTCTATTAAATGAAATTTGCGCATTTTCCTTCTTTCTTCTAGTGATTTATTTTGTGCCTTATTTTTGGTTAGCCAAGAATGTACAAAAAGTGCATGAGGCATAACAGTAGCTCCTATTACACCTACAGCTAGAAGTATAGCATTATTACCAGCAAGCGATGGAACAACAGAATGATATAAAATTGCAGATGGGTCTGGCTTTACGATGAATATTTCATATAGATATCCAAAACTTATTACTGAGACAAAAAGTGCAAATAGTCTTTCGATGATATGAAATCGTCCTTGAGTGGCTAACAACAAAATTATGATCACATCAATAGCCCCAAATATTGCTGCATAGATCATGGGTATTCCGAATAGCAAATTAAGAGCTATGACAGTCCCCAAATATTCAGCCAAATCTGTAGCAGCAGCGGCTGCCTCAGCGGCTAACCAGTAGGGGATAATATACATTTTCTTACGGAGTTTCTGTCTAATTATTTCTGGTAGTGATAATCCTGTCGCAATCCCGATCTTTCCAGATAAGTATTGAAGTAGCATGGCCATTCCACTTGAAAGCCAAACAACCCAAAGAAGACTATAGTTAAGAGAAGCCCCTGCTTGGATATCCGTGCCATAATTTCCAGGATCCATGTATGCCATGCTAACTAGAAGGGCTGGCCCTGTGTATAGGAGAAGCTTGATCAGGGAGTCTTTTCTCTCTAAGAGACGCTTTGGGCCGAGCATTAACTACTATAAATGAGTATAACCACCCTTATAAAAGTTAGTCTTGGCTAAAAAAATTAGTAAAACCTAAATAGAGTGAATGCAAATGTGTAAGGTAAGGGATATTGTTAAAGATATCAAAAGCCGATTCAAACATCAGCGAAAATCGTCTAAAATCTATTCGTAATGTTCACACCAAAAGAAAAGATGGAGTACAAGAAAAAGAACAATATCAACAACCACATACAGATAGAATGGAAGACTACTTGGAAGTTATTTATGAGCTCATACAACAGAAAGGTTATGCTACAGCCGTGGATATTTCTGAATCTCTCAATGTAAGTTCTCCAAGTGTAACAAAGATGCTACAGCGGCTAGACGAAAACAAATATCTATGTTATGAACGGTATCGAGGAATAAGTCTCACAGAAGAAGGTATTGCCATGGCAAAAAATATCCATGAGAAGCACAGTTTGTTGGTGGAATTTTTAAAGATGATAGGTGTTGATGAAAATATCGCAAATATAGATGCAGAGGGTATTGAACATCACCTTCACGCAGAAACATTGAAGAAGTTACAACTATTTATAAATACTGTAAAAAACAGTCCACAATAGACAGTGCCTTGAACTATATCAAAAGCAAGCAGCAAGAGCAGCATAAAAGAGTGGCACTGGATCCAACCTCTGATGAGGACATCGATGATAGCAATAGCCAGCTAACTACCCCAGGTGGTAGACAAACAGTATTCTAGGGCTAGTGCATGTGTATCCGTGTATGGTAGAAAAAGCTGAGGACTCAGCTTGGCTGACGACAACAGACATAGACCAAGTATCCGAAGAGTTACACTATCTTAAACAATTTGATCAAGCAACCAATGAGTACAGAGATATAAGATGGATGTACTTTAGACGAGAAGTTCTAAATAAATATAGAAATAATGACCTCTGCGAGATAGGCAGTGAATACATTAAGTTCTTACGTCACGATAAGAAGACGGTAGCATCATCTGTGAACTTTGTCAATAGAAACTTTGCTAACATAAAAGATGGTATTGTTTTGATGCTGCAAGCACAAGAATACATCAATGTCCCACCAAGCGAAAGACTACATTGGAATCAGTACGAAATACCAGAAAGCCAAATACAATTTTAAGTACACTGGATTAGATGCGGTCATAGTTACACATTGATGACTTGTTGGCAGTGATCTCGGAAGATTACAGGACATGGGAGTTAATCGTGTGATATTTGGTCTAATGGACCCAGATTTGGATCAGGTCGTTGATACAGCGAAGCAAGGCAAACATTGCCTTTACCACACACTCAAGAAATCACCTATTCATTTTGAATCTCTTGTTGTTGTTGGTTATGATTCTCAAGTCCATGAACATATCCTTCTAACTCTTGAACTCCAATCTGTAAATATGCTATCTCATTTCTTTTATTATAGCTAATTCTATTTAGGTATGTTATCTGATTATTCATATTGTCTAGTTGATATTTTGCCATTGCCTTTTTGTAGTCAATAGCTTCTAGCTCGTCTTTTACTTTGGCATACTGCTTTTGAATCTCTGGGATTTTATACATACCAGTATTTACTGTATGAACAAACCATTCTATCCTGTCGGTTGTTATTCCTTCTCTCTTTAACAGCCTGTATAGTTTCAGGATAGGAGAAAGATCGCCCTTTAGTTCTTTATAGATAGAATGTAGTTTGTATAGATGCGTTAATCTCCAGTATTCTGTATAGTATCGTGTTGCTTCCTTTTCAGATAGACCTAACTGGACAGCTACATCTACAGGTTTGTTTCCTTCATCAAAGAGTTTGTAAGCTTGAGTGGCTTTTTCATTTGGAGATTTGCTGTTATTGTTGCTATTGTTGCTATCATTACTTTGTTGCTGCTGTTGGTTGTCGACTACCACTATCCTATTTCCATTCCCATTATCTTTTTTATTACAATTCCATGGCTCACTTGATTATCTCTTAAAATGATACTGATATC